>JAYWIE010000049.1:0-5240 GCA_043789155.1 Rubricoccaceae bacterium
GGCGGTGTTGCGCGACGGCGCGCCGTACGACGGCGGCCACCGGAGCGTGCGGCCCGCGATTTAGGCGGCCTCAGCCCTTGACATCGTCATAGCGATCGGGTGCTGAGGCGGGTTCGCCGGCGGGGCGACGTGGCTAGTAGATGTAACTCGTGCTAGAGGCACCGTACGTCACCACCGTGTCCGCCTCAGAATCGAAGAAGACGTGGGCCAGCGAGTCGTACGGTGCCTCGGTGAATCGCCAGAACCACTCGTCGTACGTCATCTCCGTGATGCGAGGGCGACCGGTGGAGTCCATCTCAATGCAAAGGCCAGAGCCGGGCCCCATGAAGTGCGCTCCACACGGAAGTTCGAGCTCCCGCTGCGGGTGGCCAAGTAGCACGCTCACTGCTGACCGTGGCATCCCGACCTTATATGGCCTCGAACCGGGGCCAGAACTCGTCGGCGCTCAGGGTATTCAGGGTGGACGCCACGGATAGGGCATTAGCGTCCGAATCGTCGGCAGGTCTGCCGACTACGCACGCCGAACACGCAATCCCAAGCGCTAGAAAGACGAGTCGGGACATTGGGTAGCCGGCGAACAATCGCTAGGCGAAACGATTCCGGATAAATCCGCCTGCCGCCGCAGTATAGCCCGCAACCAGTCAGGGTCCGCTACACCGCCTCGGCGAGCAGCGCGCGGACGTCCAGCGGGTCCGTCACCATCGCCAGCTCGCCGTCGGGCGTGCGCGGCCACTCCGCCTCGGGGCGGTCGCGGTACAGCTCGACGCCGTTGCCGTCGGGGTCGCGGAGGTAGAGCGCTTCGGAGACGCCGTGGTCCGCCGCGCCGTCGAGCGCGACGCCAGCCGCGACGAGGCGGCGGAGCGCGTCGGCGAGCGCCGCGCGGTCCGGGTAGAGGATCGCGACGTGGTACAGGCCCGTCGTGCCCGGCGGCGGCGCGCTCCCGCCGCGGCTCTCCCACGTGTTGAGCCCGATGTGGGGGTGGTAGCCGCCCGCACTCACGAACGCCGCCTGCGCGCCGTAGCGCTGCGTGATCTCGAAGCCGAGCACGCCGTGGTAGAAGGCGAGCGCGCGGTCGAGGTCCGCGACCTTGAGGTGGACGTGCCCGATGCGGACGCCGGCGTCGATGGGAGCGGTCATGGCGCGGAGAGGCAGGGCATGCGCGCGGCGCGGTCCGCGAGGCGGCGCGCCTGCGCGTTCATGTCGGCCGCCGGCTGCACGACGGCCACGACGCACGCGCCCACCGGCGAGACGCGCGCGACGGCCAGCATCGACGCGCTGCGGACGGGGTCCTCGCTCGCCTGCACGACCAGGCGCACGATGAGCGCGACGGGCTGCCGCCGGAGGAGCCGCCACTCGGCCCGCGGCCCGACGGCCGAGAACCGCGGCGAGACCGTCGCGCCGAAGTCCAGCGGGTACGCCGCCCCGCCCGGGGCGACGACGTCGACGGTCTGCCGCAGGTCGGACTCGGACACGACGAGCGCGTAGCCGGCCGTGCCGGGGCAGCGCTGCGCGGACCAGCCCTCGTCGGCGTTGGCCTCGACGAGCCGGCAGCGCGCCGGGTCGAGCGTCGTGTAGATGCTGCGGGTCTGCGCCGCGACAGGGAGCGCCGCCGCGGTGAGCGCGGCGAGAAGGAGCAGGACGAGACGCATCGAGAGGGGCGGATCGGGTTACATGCAGGTCGGGTCGCCGCCCGCGCACCGGGCATGCTCGCGCAGCTGAGCCGTCCGCGCCTTAGTGAAGCGGGCCTGCTCGATGCACAGGCGCATCGGGTAGATCGAGCCGTACGCGGCGCGCACGTCCGCGCCGGGCGCGAGCGGGAAGAGGGCCGCCGTCTCGGCGTCTCTAAAGCGGACCCACGCGCGCTGCGCGTCTCGGAGGCGTCGGCGGCCGAGATCGCTGGGGGCGGCTGCGAGCGCGTCGCGGTAGGCCGCGTTGAGGGCGCGGTCCGAGGCGTCGCGCGCGGCGCAGGCGTCGGCGGTCATCTCGGTCTGTGTCTGCGCAGCGGCGGGCTGCGCGCAGAGCGCCAACAGGGCGAGCAGGGCGAATCGGAGCATGGGCAGCGGCGCGTCCGCAGACGTCGGTGTGGCACAGTACCTTGGAAGACGCCAGCCGCCCCCCGATGGTTCGACCGTCCCGCCTCGCGCCCCTGCTGATGCTCGCGCTCGCCGCGTGCGGCGGGGAGCCCGCGCCCGGCGACGCGCCGGCTGCGGCGGGCGGGCCGGCCCCGGGCGGGCTGACGCTGTCGGCCGAGGGCGTCGCCGGCCTGAGCGCGGCGACGCCGTTCGACTCGGCGAGCGTGCGCGCGGCGCTCCCGGCGGGCTTCACGACCGAGCGCCACGACGCGCCCGGCGGCGCGCCGGCCGTGTGGGCGCTCCGCGACGGCCAGATCGTGTTCGAGGTCACGGGCGACGCGTCCGGCACCGTCGCGCGCATCGACGCGCCGAACGAGGGCGTGAGCGGGCCGGGCGGCGTCCACCCCGGCCAGACCTTCGCCGAGGCGGGCGCGGCCGACCTCGACTGCGCCCTCGGCGCGGACGACCTGCGCGACCGCGCCGTGTGCCGCGGGACGGGCGTCGAGCTCGTCTTCGCGAGCCGCGCGCTCGTCGGCCAGCGCGCGCTGCCCCCGGCCGAGGCGCTCGCCGACGCCTTCCTCGAGCGCCTCGTCTGGCGCGCCGAGCGGTAAAACGAGCCGTAGATGCTTGTAGGCTGGCCAACAAACCGGGACTTACGCAGTTGCCCAGGGATCGGGCTCAACACACCCTGCAACGTCATTCCCGCGCACGCGGGAACCCGGAGTGCCGATTATAAACCTGCCCGTTGACTCTGGATGGGCTGCGCCTTCGCTGCGCGGTCCCGCGTGCGCGGGAACGACGGCCCGAAGGGGGTCGCTCAACTGCATAAGTCCTGAACTCTCTCTACGAGGCCCCCTCCGGTCCGGGTGTCCCGGTCCCTCGGGAGAGGGGCAGCCTGAGAGCAACCGACTCGAAGGCCGCTCTGCTGCCTACGGGCCCGGCGCGTACTCGGGCTGGCAGACGGCGCACGGGCACAGCGCCCGCAGCGCGTCCCACCGCCACAGGCCCGAGGCGTGCCCGTCGCTCCAGACGATCTGGAGCGCGTAGTGGCCCGCCGGCCGCAGCTCCGCGATCTCGTGCGTCATCAGGCCCGGCAGGTGAAACACGACCGGGTCGACCGGGTCCGCCATCGCCCCGTGGCCGCCGCGGCACTCGACGCACGGGCACGCCCGCCGGAGGCCCTCGTAGGAGTACGCCGAGACGTGGCCGTCGGCCCACTCGACCGTGAGCTGCTGGGCCGGAGAGTCGGCGGCGAGGCGGACGGGGCGGGTCATCGCGGCTCGACGAAGAAGTCCGGCATGAGCTCCGCGCCGGGCGTGACGGCGTACGCGCCGAGGTCCGTGACGCCGGCGCGCTCCATCACGTCGTCGTCGATGAGGAACTGGCCGGTGAGGCTCTCGCTGGGCTGGGTGAGGATCCAGTGCGCGGCGTCGCCCATGATGGCCGGCGTGCGCGAGGCGGCCATCATCTGCTCGCCGCCGAGCAGGTTCTCGACGGCCGCCGTCGCGATCGTCGTGCGCGGCCAGAGCGCGTTGGCGGCGATGCCGGCGTCGCGGAACTCGCCCGCCCAGCCGAGGACGCACATGGACATGCCGAACTTCGAGATCGTGTACGCGACGTGCGGCGCGAACCACTTCTCGGCCATCGCCAGCGGCGGGCTCAGCGTGAGGATGTGCGGGTCGCGGCCCGCCTTGGCGCTCACGTGGAGGTACGGCAGCGCGGCCTGCGTCACGCAGAACGTGGCGCGGACGTTGACGCCGAGCATCAGGTCCACGCGCTTCATCGGCGTGTGCGCCGTGTCCGCCAGGAAGATCGCGGACGCGTTGTTCACGACGACGTCGATGCCGCCGAAGCGGTCCGCGGCCTCTTTCATCGCCTCGGCGACGCGGTCCTCGTCGCGGGCGTCGACCTGGAGCGCGAGCGCGTGCCCGCCGGCGGCCTCGATCTCGGCCGCGGCCGTGTGGATGGTGCCGTCGAGCTTAGGGTGCGGCTCGGCCGTCTTGGCCGCCACGACGACGTTGGCCCCGTCGCGGGCCGCGCGCAGCGCGATGGCCTTGCCGATGCCGCGGCTCGCGCCGGTGATGAAGAGGGTCTTGCCGGCGAGCGTGGCCATGGGGTCGGGAGGCGGAGGGCGGGGCGGGAGGCCGCGGAGGGATGCGCCGGGCGGGCCAGATTCCGGCCCACATGTGCCGAACCTGACGCACCCGTCGCAGGTTAGGCTCGCAGAGTACTGCCGGCGGCTCCCCTCCGCACCCGGCCCCCACCCGTGCCAGCGACCCTCTCCGACGCCCTCCGGGGCAACCTCCGCGCCAGCCTGGTCGGCCGCGAAGACGAACGCGCCCTCTTCTCCGCCGCGCTCGCGGCGGAGACGCTGCCGTTCCACGTCGTCCACGTCTCCGGGCCGGGCGGCGTCGGCAAGACGACGCTGCTGCGCGAGTTCGAGCGCCTCGCGCAGGCGGCCGGCGCGCCGACGGCGCTGCTGGACCTCCGCGACGTCGCCGCGACGCCCGACGGCTTCGCGCTCGCCGTCCGCGCCGCCTTCGCCGGCGCGCCCGGCGGCGCGCGGCGCGTGCTCCTGCTGGACACGTTCGAGGCCGCGCAGGACCTCGACGGCTGGCTCCAGCGCGTCTTCCTGCCGGGCCAGCCCGCGGACCAGCTCGTCGTCGTCGCAGGCCGCCACCCGCCCGGGCCGGCGTGGACGGCCGACGCCGTCTGGGCCGACGCCGTGCGGACGCTCCCGCTCGGCAACCTCTCCGACGCCGAGGCCGAGGCCTTCTGCACCGTCCGCGGCGTGCCCGCGGCCGAGCAGGCCGGCGTGCTCGCGTTCACGCACGGCTACCCGCTCGCGCTCGCGCTCGTCGCCGAGCGCCTGCGCCAGCGCCCCGGCCAGCCGTTCGTCCCGTCCGAGGCCCCGGACGTCGTGCGGGCGCTCCTTGACCGATTCGTCCGCGACCTGCCCTCGCCCGAGCACCGGACGGCCATCGAGGGGGCCGCGCTCGTCCGCGCCGTCACCGCGCCGCTGCTCGCCGCGCTCCTGGAAGACGCCGGCGGGGACGGTTCGCCTGACGCGACGGCCCTCTTCGGCTGGCTCCGCGATCTCACGTTCGTCGACGACGGACCGCGCGGGCTCGTACTCCACGACGTCGCGCGCGAGGCCATCGAGGCGGA
>JAYWIE010000050.1:0-1506 GCA_043789155.1 Rubricoccaceae bacterium
CAGGCCACCAGGCCCGGTCTGGCGGTACGCGGTACATTTTCGCCAGCCCGGGCCTGGCGTCCTGCCGTTGTCGCCCGCTTAGCTCGAACGTTACCTCCACCTGGCTCCGAGATCCGAGAAGCGCGTCCGGCCCCGGACGAAGTGCTCGGCGACGACGCTGCCCTGGTAGGAGGGAAGCACGACGCGCTCGCCCGGCGCGGGGCGCGGCAGGCCCGGCGCGAGCGCCCGAAAGTCGCGCCACGCGCGGAGAATCGCCGCGGCCTCGTCGCGCTGCCCCGACGCGGCGAGGCGGGCCGCCGCGGCGGCGTCGAGGACGACCCGGCGGCGCAGGACCGGCCGCAGGTGCGCGTCCGGCAGGTTCTTGACGAGCATCGCGAGCCCGTTGCGGTAGTTGAGGTACGTCTTGCGCGCGCCGCGCGGCAGCGACGCGCCGCCGAGGTGGAACACGCGGCTCGCCGGCTCGACGCGCACGCGCCCGCCCGCGCGCTGCATCCGCCAGCACAGATCGATCTCCTCCATGTGCATCCCGAAGGCGGCGTCGAAGCCGCCGGCTACTAGAAACGCCTCTTTGCGGACGGCCAGCGCGGCCCCGGTCGCCCAGAAGACGTCGCGCGCGTCGTCGTACTGGCCCGCGTCCGGCTCGAGCGCGTCGAAGAGGCGGCCGCGCGTGAACGGGATGCCGTCGCGGTCGAGGAAGCCGCCCGACGCGCCGGCGTACTCGAACCGCGCGCGGTCTCCGTGCTGCACGAGCTTGGGCTGGACGGCCACGACGCCCGGGTCGTCGAAGGCCGCGACGAGCGGGCCGAGCCAGTCCGGCGGCACCTCGACGTCGTTGTTGAGGAACACGACGATCTCGCCGGTCGCGTGCGGGACGGCGGCGTTGTTGCCGCCGGCGAAGAGCAGGTTCTCGGCGTGCCGCACGACGACGACGGCCGGGTGCTCGGCTGCGAGCCACGCGGCCGTGCCGTCAGCCGAGGCGTTGTCGGCCACGACGACCTCGACCGCCGGGTAGTCGGTCGCGAGCACGGACGGCAGGAAGCGCTCGAGCAGCGGCCGTCCGTTCCAGGTGACGATGACGACGGACACGCGGGGCGTGGAGACGCGGGGCATGGGTCAGGCGGGCTGGGCGTCGGGCTGGGCGTCGAGGGCGGGCCGGGCGTCGAGGGCGGCCGCCCGGAAGACGTCGACGAGCGCGTCGAAGTCGGGCCAGTCCGAGCGGACGAGCGTCTCGACGGCGTCGCCGAGGCTCAGCACGAGCTCGCCGTGGACGAGCCGCGCCTCCCAGACCGCGAGCGGCGGCGGGCGCCGCGCGGGGGCCGCAGCGTCCCATACGGACCACACGCGGGCCGCCCCGCCTGCGATCTCGACGCGCGCGGGCGTCCGCCGGAGCCGACCGCTGGCGACGGCGGCGGACCCGCCGAAGGCGACGGCCATCCCGACCGCGGCCGGCACGAGCACGTCGGACCCCTGGAGCACGGCCGCGAGCGTCACCGTCATCACGGCGAA
>JAYWIE010000051.1:0-5195 GCA_043789155.1 Rubricoccaceae bacterium
GGCAGCCGCCACGGCGCGGCGCTGCCGCCGAGGGCGGCGACGGCGCGGCCCCACTGGTCCGCGACCGAGCGGAACTGCCCGTCGAACTGCCCCACCCCGGGGTACTGCGCGCGCAGCTGGTAGAAGAAGACGTTGGGCATCGTGTCGTACCACCAGTCGCTCCCGCTCGCCGTCTGCGGGCTGTTGAGGTAGACGTTCTCGGCCGGGCGGCGGTTGAAGAACTGCTCGGCGCGCAGCACCCAGTCCGTCCCGAACTGCGCGCGCTTGTCGGCCCCGGCCCACGTCGCGCCGACGAGCGCGGGCAGCGCCGTGATCGTCTCGCCGGGGATTTCGTTGCCCTGCCCGACGTACGTCTCGATGCCGAACGAGCCGTGCGCGGGGTAGTTGACGGTCGGGCCGTACGCCGCGGCGAGCGGGAAGTACGTGCCCGTCCGCGTGAGGTCGAACACGAGCGAGTCGAGGCCGCGCGTGACGCGGTCCCAGTCGCGGAGGCGGTAGTCGGCCGGCATCGCCGGCATGGCGTCGATGCGCGGGATGGCGACCTGCTGCGCCCGGGCGGGCGCGCACGCGGCGAGGGCGACGAGGGCGAGGGCGGCGACGCGCCCCGCGAGCGGGATCGGGAGCATCAGGCGGAGGCGATGGCGGAGCCGGCGACGACATCGCCGGCGGACCCGGAAACGGCGGACCCGGCGGCGACGGACTCGAGGTGCGCGACGAGGTCGGCGAGGATGAACCGGGCCCCGAAGATGCGGCTGTCGGCCCCGGCGTACGGCACGACGAGGTGCGCGCCGTCGACGTAGTTGGCGCACGCGAACACGACATCGTCGACGCCGAGCGCGGCGTCGCCGCGGCGCTCGGCGTCGCCCTCAGGAATGAGGACCGGCTCCGTTCGGGCGACGACCGGGTTACGGCCGGCGAGCACGCGCGCGGGCTCGACGAGCGCGGCGGACAGGTTGTACAGGCGGCGGCCCTCGAACGAGAGGTGGCCCTGGTGGTAGAGCGCGAGAAAGCGCCCGCCGCCGAGAGCGACCGGCGGGCCCGCGGCCCCGACCCACGACAGCGCCTGCTCGCGGAACCGGTACGACGCCAGCGCGAGCCCGTGCGACGTCCACGGGCCGTCGGGCGTCTCGGCCGAGGCGAGGTGCATCGCCATCGGACGCGCGCCCGCCATCGGGCGGTGCCACAGCCACCAGCGCCCGTCGGCGGGCTCGGGGAAGAGCGCGCCGTTCTTGTCGCCGTGGCGGTTCACGTCGCCCGGGACCGGCCCGCAGAGCGTCCACGTCGCGAAGTCCTGCGTCGTGGCGAGGCACAGCTGGACGCGGCCTGCCGCGTCGTGCGCGAGCGGCGCGCCGCCGGCATCGGACGTGTAGCCGGTGTAGTGCAGGTAGTACGTGTCGCCGACGCGCGTGCAGCGGGCGTCCTCGACGCCGAGGTCGTGGAAGGCGGCGTCGGGCGCGACCGTGGGGACGGGCGAGCGCCACACAGGGTCCAGGCCGGGCGTGAACACGGCGAGGCCGAGGCTCGACGCGGCGTGGCGGCCGGCCGGCGTGTCGCGGGCGTAGCCCGTGCCCTGGGCGCGGTAGAGCATCACGCACGCGCCCGCGCCGAGGCGCGCGCGCTGCGCGGCGTCGAGGTCCCACGCCGCCGTCATCCGGTCGAGCGCCGCACCGGGCCGGACGAGCACGGCGGCGGGGTTCAGGACGACGCCCGACTCCCAGTCGTGGCCGGCGACGGGCTCGAGGATCGGCGTCCCGCCGTGGAGCCGTTCGGCTTGAACAGGCGACGCGCCGAGCGTGCGCCGGCGGTCGCGGTGGCCCGCAAAGTCGAAGGTGACGGGCGGGACGAGCGCCGGCATCTTCGCCTCCTCGCGAAGCAGGTCGAGCACGTCCGCGAGCGGCGCGTGCGCGTGGCCGACGGAGCAGTCGGCGGCACCGTAGTAGAGGTTGAGGTGGGGCGTCCCGTCGGGTCCGTCCTCTACGGCCGCGCCCTGCGGGAAGACGACGTTTGGGACGTCGCCCACGCGCTCCCAGTCCAGCGTCGGCTCGAGGACGGGCCGGCGCGTCCGGGCGACGACGCGGTGCGGGTCGTCGCGGTCCAGAAGGGCGAGGCCGGCGCGGTAGACGTGGTCCCCGTCGGCGGCGTGGTACACGACGAGCCAGCCGTCGTCGGTCGCGATCGGCGGCGGCCCCATGCCGACCTTCTTGGCCTCCCACGTGCGCTCGGGGCGCAGCACGACGGACTCGTCCAGGCGGGCCAGCTCGCGCTCCCAGAAGCGCGCGCCGGGGGCGAGCATCTGCTCCTCGTCCTCGAAGAAGACGACCTGGACGTCGGGCGCGATGCGGTGGAACATGGCGATGCGCCCGCCGACGCGCTCGGGGAAGAGCGCGGCGTCCTTGTCGCGCACGGCCGGCCCGATGCGCCCGTGGCGCGTGACGGTGGTCCAGTCCGCGGTCGACGCCAGCGCGATGCCGACGCCGTGCGTGGCCGTGGCCGCGGGCTCGGCGAGGGCGGTGTAGGTGATCCACCAGCGGTCGCCGAGGCGCGTGACGCGGGCGTCCTCGCAGCCGTAGCGGTCCACGTCGCCCGTCGGCGCGATGAGCGGCGCGTCGGCGAGCGCGAACGTGCCGTCGGGCTGGCGCGTGGCGAGGCCGAGGGCCGAGACGTAGCGCTCGAAGCCGAACGCGGGCTCGAAGGCGTCGGCGTGGGCGACCTCGACGCGGCGGTGGCCGGCGGGCACGCCGCGCGCGAGCAGCCGCAGCGTGCCGTCGCTGCCGAGGGCGGCACCGGGGTTGAAGATGGCACCGGAGGCCCACCCGACGCCGGGGGTCGGGGTGAGGACGGGCGCGGGGGCGCGGGCGAACAGGGTCACGGGTCCAGAGAGGCGAGGAAGGCGTCGGCGTCGGGACCGACGTAGACGGAGGAGGTATCGGCCGCGGCGTCGAGCACGACGACGGCCCGGCGGCCGGGGGTGCCGGCGGCGGTCCAGACGCGGTAGCGGAGCGCGCGTCCGCCGGCGGTGCCGCTGCGCGGTGCGTCGCCGCGGGCGTGCATCCACGGCGCGGCCGCGGCGTCCTGCCCGGCCTCGAGCAGCGTCATCTGCGCCTCGACGGTGCTCTCGGCCCCGGCGTTGCCGTTGATGCGGTCCGGGGCGAGGATGCCGTCGTAGCCGCGGCCGGAGGCGGGGTCCGCCATGACGGCACCCGCCGGGTTGTCGCCGGCGAACCACGCCGCGGCGAGGCCGGCCATGACGCCGTAGCGGGCGTCGCCGGTCGCTTCGTGGAGGCGGACGAGCCCGACGGCGGCGGGCCGGACGTCGTACGCGATCTGCTCGAAGGCGCGCTCCGACGCGGGGCGTGCCGCGTCGGTCCGGTCGCCCTGGTATTCCGTCACCGCATAGTTGATCTCGTGCAGCCAGCCCTCGACGAGCAGGTGCGCGTACAGCGTCCGCGCCTCCGCCTCAGCGCTCGCGAGCGCGCTCGGCGGCAGCACACCCGCGCCGACGCCCTCGGCGAGCGCCATCGTCTGCGAGTTACCCCAGCCGTGCCAGCCTTCCGCCCACGCCGCGTGCCCGCCGTAGGGCGTCTCCGCGAGAGTCCCGAAGCGCACCATCCCGAGAGCTTCAGCAAACTGCTGCGCGCGGCGCGTCCCGGCAACCGTCGGGGCAGCGCGCTCGAGCGAAATGAGCCCGAGGAGCAGCTCGGACGTCGCGTCGGAACCGCGTGCCCAGAACCACTCTGGAAACGTGCGCCCACGCCATTCCCGAGTCTCGCCGTACGACCCGAGCGCGTTATCCAGGTGCGAGTCCAGACGTCGCAGCGCGCCGATGTCTGCCGCGGCCTCGGGAGAGCCGGCGAGCACACGCGCACCCGTCCCGAGGGCCCACACGGCCCGCGCCGCCCACCACGAGTGCACCGGGACGCTGTTCGGGTGCTCGGTGTTGGGGCGCAGCGCGCGGTCCCAGATGAAGTTGTAGAACAGTCCGTTCGGAGCCTGCTGGTGCCGGACGAAGCGCAGCAGCTTCACGGCCGTCCGCCGCGAGCGCTCGCTGCGCGTGAGTTCGTAGTGGCGCAGGTACACGACGGCCGCGCGCGCCGCGTCGTCCACGCACGCGATGCCCTCGTCGTCGTCGCCGACGAAGCGCCAGTCCGGGGCCTCGGCGTAGATGTGGACGAAGCGGAGCGTGTCCGTGGGCGCGCCGGGCAGCACGACGTCCTCGCCGAGAAAGTCGAGGTGCGCGAGGTTCGCCGCGGGGCCAGTGGGCAGGTGGCCAGTGGCCAGTGGCGAGTGGCCAGTGACCGATCCCGTAGCGGAACGGGAGGCCATGCGGGCCGGGGCGCAGGCACCGACGGCGAGCACGAGCCCGCCCAGCCACGCCGCGCGAAACCACACGGCCGACGGACCCGCCGCGGCGCGTCTGCCACTGGCCACTGCCCACTGGCTACTGGCCCGACTTTCTGTAGTTCTGGTCATCCTTTGAGTCCGCTGGTGGCGAGGCTTTCGACGAACTTGCGCTGGAAGACGAGGTACGCCGCGATGATCGGGACGGCGAGCAGGAGCGCGGCCGCGAGCTGCGGCCCGAGCCGCCCCTCGGCCCCGCCGCCCGTCGCGAACAGGGCGACCGTCTGCGGCATCGTCATCATGTCCGTCTGCCGGACGACCATGAGCGGCCACAGGACCTCGTTCCAGCTGCCGATGAAGACGAGGATGCCGGCCGTGACGAGCGCGGGCACCGAGGCCGGCCAGACGATGCCGAACAGGATCCGCAGCTCGCCCGCGCCGTCGATACGGGCGGCGTCGACGAGGCTCTGCGGGAGCGTCACGAAGTGCTGCCGGAGGATCAGGACGGCCGTCGCGTTCATCATGAACGGCACGACGAGCCCGGCGTAGCTGTCCGCCCACCCGAACCCGACGACGAGCGTGTACAGCGGGATGAGGAGCACGAGGAACGGGACCATCATCGTGAACAGGATGACCGAGAAGGCGGCGTCGCGGCCGCGCCACTCGAGCCGCGAGAGGCCGTACGCGGCGAGCGAGCCGAAGACGAGCGCGAGGGCGGTCACGCAGCCCGTCACGACGAGCGAGTTGAGAAAGGCGCGGCCGAGCGGGACCGACCCGAACACGAGGCGGTAGCTCTCGAGCGTCCACCGGCTCGGGAGCGGGCTGAGGGACGCGATCTCGGCCTCGGGCTTGAGCGT
>JAYWIE010000052.1:0-20249 GCA_043789155.1 Rubricoccaceae bacterium
TCCCATCCCATCCCATCCCATCCCCTACTCGATGTCCGCCTCGAACCACTCGACGCCGCGCTCCTGGACCGGCCCGCCGGCGCGCTTGCGCGCGATGCGCTCGTTGAGGCGCTTGGCGAACTCGTCGGCCGGGTCGTAGCCGTAGTGCCGCAGCAGGTGGTTCATCGCGATGACCTCGCAGAGGACCGTGACGTTCTTGCCCGGCGTCACGGGCAGCTTCACGAGCGGCAGCGGGACGTCGAGGATCGTCTGGTTCTCGTCGACCATGCCGAGCCGCGTGTACTCCTCGGCGGGGTCCCACGGGTGGACGCGCACGACGACCTCGATGCGCTTCTGGTAGCGGATGGCGCGGACGCCGAACATGGCCTTGACGTCGAGGATGCCGAGGCCGCGGACCTCCATGAAGTGCTTGGCGAGGTCCGTCCCGGTGCCCATCAGGACGTCGGTGCCCTTGCGGGTCGCGATCACGACGTCGTCGGCGACGAGGCGGTGGCCGCGCTCGACGAGGTCGAGCGCGATCTCGGACTTGCCGATGCCGGCCGGGCCGGTGATGAGCAGGCCGATGCCGTAGACGTCCACGAGCGAGCCGTGGAGCGAGAGCTGGAGCGCGAACTGGTCCTCGAGCAGGTCCCGGAGCGTCAGCATGAACGGGACCGTCGGGACGGGCGTGCGGTAGACCGGCACGCCGTGGGCGTCGGCGCGGGCGAGGAGGGCCTCGGGCAGCATGTTGGCGGCCGTGAGCACGACGCACGGCACGCCGAAGGCGAGCAGGCCCTCGAAGGCCGCCACGGCGCGGTCCTCGCCGAGCCACGCGAGGTAGCGGACCTCGGTGTTGCCGAGGACCTGGATGCGCTCGGCGGCGAAGAGCTCGGTGTAGCCCGTCAGCGCGAGGCCGGGCCGGTGGATGTGGCTGTCCGTCAGCGGCCGGCGCTCGGCCGGCGCGCCGTTGACGCGCTCGATCTCGATGGCCGCGAGCGTCCGCACGTGCTGGACGATCTCGGCGACGGTGATGCCGTCTTTGCGGAACGGGGCGGCGGGGCGCATGGCGGATGAAATGCGCCAGTGGCCAGTGGGCAGTGGCCAGTGGCTGAATGAACGTCGGAGCCTCTGCCACTGGCCCCATCCTACTGCCCACTGGCCACTACGGCACGGGCACGGCGTCGAGGACGCGGCCGACGATCTGCTCGGGCGTGACCTCCTCGGCCTCGGCCTCGTAGGTCACGGCGACGCGGTGGCGGAGCACGTCGAGCGCGATGGCCCGCACGTCGTCGGGCGTGGCGTAGGCGCGGCCGCGCAGGAAGGCGTGGGCGCGGCAGGCGAGGCCGAGCGCGATCGACGCGCGCGGGCTGGCCCCGTACGCGATGAGCCCGCGCAGGTCCGTGAGGCCGGTGCGCTCGGGCGCGCGCGTCGCGAGCACGAGGTCGACGATGTACTCCTCGACGCGCGGGTCCACGTAGACCTGCCCCACGACGGCGCGGGCGTCGCGGATCTCGGCCGGCGTCACGACGGGCCGCACCTCGGGGGCCCGGGCCGTCTGCGCCATCCGCCGCAGGATGACGAGCTCCTCGTCGCGCGTCGGGTAGGTCACGACGGTCTTGAGCATGAAGCGGTCCACCTGCGCCTCCGGCAGCGGGTAGGTGCCCTCCTGCTCGACCGGGTTCTGGGTGGCGAGGACGAGGAACGGGTCCGGCAGCGGGTAGGTCGTGTCGCCGATGGTGACCTGCCGCTCCTGCATGGCCTCGAGCAGGGCGGACTGCACCTTGGCCGGCGCGCGGTTGACCTCGTCCGCGAGGACGATGTTGGCGAAGACGGGCCCCTTCTTGACGACGAAGTCGCCCGAGCCCTGGTTGTAGACGAGCGTCCCGACGAGGTCGGCCGGCAGCAGGTCCGGCGTGAACTGGATGCGCTGGAACTGGGCGTCGATCGCGCGGGCGAGCGTGGACACGGCGAGCGTCTTGGCCAGCCCGGGCACGCCTTCCAGGAGCACGTGCCCGCCGGTAAGGAGCCCGATCAGCAGCCGCTCGACCATCGCCGGCTGCCCGACCACGACGCGGCCGACGGCGTCGAGGAGCGGCCGGACGAACGCGCCGGAGACGACCACGCGGTCGGTGAGGACGTCGAGGTCGGGCGGGGCGGGGACGGTCTCGGACATGGGCGGGGCGCGGGGGACGCTCGAAGGTACCGAGGTGCCGCGCGCCCGCACAGCACCGGCCCGCACGGAGACGTCGGATCATGACGCCCGTCGGATCATCACTCGGGGGCGTCCTCCGGTGTCAGGCCGCGCCGAGGACGTCGCCCGTCGCCGGCGCGACGCCGCGCAGGAGCTCCGCGGCGGACATGCGCCGCTTGCCCTCGCGCTGCGCTTCGACGACCTCGACCGATCCCTCGGCGCACGCCACGACGAAGCGCGGGCCCGCCTCGATGAGCGCACCCGGCACCCCGATCGCGCCCGCCTCGGCGTCGACGCGCGTCCGCAGCACCTTGAACGTCTCAGCCGCGGCGTCGGCGGGCCGCCACGTCGTCCACGCGCCCGGTGCGGGCGCGAGGGCTCGGACGTGGTCGTGGACGCGCCGGGCCGGCCGGGCCCAGTCGATGCGGGCGTCGTCGCGGAAGAGCTTGGGCGCGGCGCTCGCGCGCGCGTCGTCTTGCGGGCGCGGCGCGGCCGTGCCAGCCCACAGCATCCGGACGGTCTCGACCGCCGCCTCGGCCCCGAGCGCGGCGAGCCGGTCGTGGACGTCGCCCGTCGTCTCGTCCGGCCCGACCGGCGTCCGCCGCACCACGAGCACGTCGCCCGTGTCTACGGACGGGCGCAGCAGGAACGTCGTGACGCCGGTCTCGGTCACGCCCTCCATGAGCGCGCGCGCGATCGGGGCCGCGCCGCGGTACGCCGGCAGGACGGAGCCGTGGACGTTGAACGCGCCGAGGCGGGCCGTCTCGTAGACCTCGCGCGGCAGGATCCGGAACGCGACGACGGCGATGACGTCGGGCGCGAGCGCGGCGAGGGCCGCGTGGAAGCCGGCGTCCTTGAGCGACTCGGGCTTCAGCAGCGGGATCCCGTGCCCCTCGGCAGCGACGGAGACGGCCGACGCGCGCACGCTCTGACCGCGCCCCGCCGGCCGGTCCGGCACGGTCACCGCCGCCACGGGCGCGAGGCCGGCCGCGACGAGCGCGTCGAGGCTCGCGACGGCGAAGGCGGGCGTGCCCATGAACACGACGCGCGGCGTCGTGGGGATGCGGGATGCGGGATGCGGCATGGGCTGAGGAGGAAGCGCTGCAAGCTATCAGCCGTGCGTCCGCCCATCCCGTATCCCCGGTCCCGTATCCCGCGCGACAGCGCCTACATCCGCGTTCGGTCGTCCCAGATGGGCACGAGCAGGCGGAAGTCGCCGAGGCGGCTCTCGTCGACGAAGATGAAGCGGCGGCCCTGCCCGCTGTAGTACCAGATCTGGTACGGGTTGGTGCCGTAGTTGAACGGGTGCTCCTCGACGAAGTCCGGCGCGCCGAAGCGGATGTAGACCTCGCCGCGATCCGTATTCCAGCCGAGGTCGCGCAGGCGCGTGTAGCGCTCGTTGGCGTAGGCGACGCGGTAGTAGTACTCCTCCATGCGCTCGTTGCGTACCGTGCCCGGCGTGGGGTCGCGGGTGTCCCAGAAGGCGCGGAAGAGACGCGTGCGCTCCTCGGGCGAGCCCGCGCGGCGGATGGCGTTGAGCTCGCGATCCCTCGCGACGTAGCGGAGCTGCGAGATGGCGAGGTCGAGGTCCGCGATCTGCCCGGCGAGGCCCATCCAGCGGACCGAGAACGGGCGCGTCGTCTCGGAGACGAGGTCGCCGGTGGGCGTCTCGAGGCGGACGGTGAGCGCGTAGTCGCCGACCTGCAGCCGCTCAGTCTCGATGCGGAAGGCGGCAGGCGTGCGGCCGGCCGGCAGGTCGAGGTCCTCGGAGAAGGCGACCGGCGTGCCGAGGTCCGCCTGCTGCCGCGGCGCGAGGCCGAGCAGCGCCGAGAAGCTCGGGCGCTCGCGGACGCGGTTCTGCTCGGTGACGGCGTAGGTCACGCGCAGCGCGGCCGGGTCGGCGGCGTAGAGCTCGTAGTAGACCGTGAAGGCGTCCTGCTCGGTCGAGATCGCGGCCCCGACGTTGGGCTCGAACGTGCGCGCGTCGGGGTCGTAGCGGTCCAGCAGGACCGGGTCGCTCATGGCGGCGATGCGGCCGCCCGAGGCGTCCATCGGGCGGACGACGTGGCCGACCTCGCGGCTCACCGAGCGCCCCGAGACGCCGTCCTCGACGGCGACGGTGACGGTGTAGCGCCCCGGCGGGACCGAGATCGACTCGACGGCGCGGTCGAAGCCGGTCGGGCTCTGCGTCGCGGCGTAGTCCGGCATGTGGACGGCCCGCTCGAACGTCCGGCTCACGACGAGGCCGCCCTGCGTGCCGCCGGAGCTCAACTCGGACACGTTGACGGTCACGGCGTACGTCGCCTCGAAGCCGGTCGAGCGCGAGACGAAGCGCAGGTTCTGCACCGGCATCGCCGTGTACACGTCGAGGCGCGGCGCGGAGCCGGAGTCGGCGCGGACGGTGATGAGGTCGAGGTCGAACTCGGGCGTGTACGCCGCCTGCGCGGCGGCGGGGCGCACCGCGAGCGCGAGGAGCAGGACGATCAGCAGTCGCATGGCCGGCCAGGGGAAGCCCCGAACTGGGGCAGAGGTGTATCGAGCGGGCATAGGCTCGGTCTCAGGAGTCGCAGTGGGAAGGTCGGGCGCGGGACGCCGCGGGCGCGCAGGTCCAACGTCAAGGTGCGACGCGCGGCGGGGAGAACCAAGCCTGCGCCGGCGAATCGTCTCAGGCGGAGCGTGAACGGCCGCCCGACACCGCGAACGGCGGGCCGGCACGCGGCCGGCTCATGCCGCTGCGCCGCGCGCGCCGAAGAGCGCTTCGACGAACAGCGCGCGGTCGAACACCTGGAGGTCGTCCACCTGCTCGCCCACGCCGATATACTTTACGGGGATCTTGAACTCGTTGGAAATGCCAATGGCGATGCCCCCCTTGGCCGTCCCGTCGAGCTTGGTCAGGACGAGCCCGGTGACGTCGACGGCGGCCGTGAAGGCCTCTGCCTGACGGATCGCGTTCTGGCCTGTGGAGGCGTCGAGCACGAGGAGGACCTCGTGGGGCGCGCCCGGCACCTGCCGGTCCATGACGCGGCGCACCTTCGAGAGCTCGTCCATGAGCCCGACCTGGTTGTGGAGCCGGCCGGCCGTGTCGATCAGGACGACGTCGCACCCGCGCGTCTTGGCCGCGGCGAGCGTGTCGAAGGCGACCGCGGCGGGGTCCGCGCCCTGGTACTGCTTGATGATCTCGACGCCGGCGCGCGTGGCCCAGATGTCGAGCTGCTCCGTCGCGGCCGCGCGGAAGGTGTCGGCCGCGCCCAGGAGCACCTTTTTCCCGGCGCGGCGGTAGGCGTTGGCCATCTTGCCGATCGACGTCGTCTTGCCGACGCCGTTGACGCCGACGACCATCACGACGTGCGGCGTGGACGGCAGCGGCGCGTCGAAGTCGGCCGGGCGGCCCGGGTCGGACGTCAGCAGGAGGTCCGCGATCTCGTCGCGGACGAGCCCGTTGAGGTCGGCCGTGGACACGTACTTGTCGCGCGCGACGCGCGCCTCGATGCGCCGGATGATCTCGAGCGTCGTCTTGACGCCGACGTCCGACGCGACGAGGACGTGCTCGAGGTCGTCCAGCACCTCCTCGTCCACCGTGTCCTTGCCGGCGACGGCCTTCGAGATGCGCTCGAAAAAGCCGGTGCGGGTCTTCTCGAGGCCGGCGTCGAGGGCCTGCTGCTCGGCGGGCGTGGGCTCTTTGCGTTTGAATCGGTCGAACAGGGCCATGCAGGCGGCGCGGTGGGGAACCGGGGAGACGACGGCGCGCGGCGTCGGGATCCGCGAAGCCGCCGTGCGGCGGGCCACCCCGAGGGCCCAGCAGCGTCGTAAAACCAGAAGCGCCCGCCCTCGGGTGAGGGCGGGCGCCGGGTTGCCCGACAAGGAATCGAACCTTGAACCTCCAGATCCAGAAACTGGCGCTCTGCCAATTGAGCTATCGGGCAGCGTCTCCGCCGCAGCGGAAGACACAAGATACGCCGCACCGGCAGCGCTCCAACCCGCACGGTGGCCGGGCCGCGCTCTTCGAACTCTCTTCGACCTCAGCCCGGCGCGTCACGCCGGCACCTCGGCCAGCGCGTCGACGGCCGTAGCCGGGACGCCGCGCCACGCCGCGACCTGCCCCACGATCGTCTGCCGCACGCGCTCGCGCAGGTCGGGCACGTCGGCCAGCGTCAGCCCCGCCGTCTCGACGGGCGCGAAGACGTGGACGCGGCACGTCGCGCGGCCGAAGATCCAGCCCTGCGCCGGCAGCGCGTTCATCGTCCCGTCGACGGCGATCGGCAGGATCGGCGTCTGCGTCTCGACGGCGAGGCGGAACGCGCCGTCCTGAAAGGCCTTCACGCGGCCGTCGCGGCTGCGCGTGCCCTCGGCGAAGAACATCACCGAGCAGCGCCGCGCCAGCGCGGCCCGGGCGCGGACGAGCACGGCCGCCCGGCTGTCCGGGTCGCGCCGGTCGACCGGGATGTCGCCGGCGAGGCGCATCTCCCAGCCCAGCAGCGGCACGTCGAACAGCGCCCGCTTCGCGACCCACTTCATCTCCCAGGGCAGCCGCGACACGAGCGGGATGTCGGCGTTGGACTGGTGGTTGCTCACGGCCACGAACGGCCGGCGCGGGTCGGCGGGGACGTCGCCCGTGATCCGGATGGCCCACGCAGGGTTGACGCGCGTGACGTTGCCGCCGAACCAGCGGAACGTCCGGCCGGTGGCGTAGCGCGCCGGGTCGCGGTCGAACAGGCGCACGACGGCCATCACGGGCAGCGCGACGACGACGATGGCCGCGATGGCGACCCAGGTGTACGCGGAGGCGAGAGCCTTCATGCCGAGAGCCGAGCGGTCGTGGTGAGGACCCCGCCTACGACGGCTCCCGCGCGCGGGCTCCCGCGCCGTGCCGCTCCCGTGCCGGAACGCCGCCCGGCCGCGCGCGTGGATGCCGCATGGACGTCGTCAAAGTGTTCGTCGAAGACCCGGCCGCGCTCGGCGGCGGCGCGCCGCTCGGTGCCGCCGAACGCGGCGCGGGCAACGGCGACACACCCGCGCCGGCGGACGCCTCGGCCGAGGATTTCCTCGCGCGCCTGCGCACGCCCGCCTCGCCCTTCGCCCGCGCCTACCTCGCCGGCACCGTTCTGACGCCGCGCGGCTCGCCCGCGCGCGTCGGGCTGACTGCCATCGCCGCGCCGGCCGCCTTCTCGGAGCCGCTCATGGCGTGGGCCGCGGGCCGGACGTGGACGCGCCTGACGGCCGGCGGCCGCGCCACGGGCATCCTCGACCGCGAGGCGCGCGGCGCGCTCGAGGACCCCGCCGGGACGTGCCTGCTCGCGCTCGGGCCGGGCCCGATCCCGGCCGACATCCTGGCGACGATCGACCTCGGCGACGCCGCGCAGTCGGCCCACGCGCTCCGCACGCTTCTGCTCGCCGACGCCGGCGCGGCCGTGCTCACGCCGATGCCCGCCCACGACGGCCACGACTGGGCGCTGATGGCGCGGAGCCCGCTTCGAGAGCGCCTCGTAGACGCGTTCCGGGCCTGCCCCGTGCCCGACGGCGTGCGCCGGTTCGTGCTGCCGCGCGTCCGCAGCGAGGCCCGGTTCTACGTCGAGCAGTGGGCGCTGGACGCGCTCCCGGCCGGGACGGACGAGGTATGACGGACGCCATGAAGCGCGCGGTCGCGCTGGCTGCCCGCGGGGCCGGCGCGGTCTCGCCCGGCGCGCTCGTCGGGGCCGTCGTCGTGGGGCCCGGGGGCGACGTCTGGGGCGAGGGCTGGTACGGGCGCTACGGCGGCCCGCACGCCGAGGTGTGGGCCGTCCGCGACGCGCAGGCGCGCGGGCATGGCGCGCGGCTGCGCGAGGCGGCGCTCGTCGTCACGCTCGAGCCGTGCAGCCACTGGGGCAAGACGCCGCCCTGCGCCGACCTCGTCGTCGAGACGGGCTTCGCGCGCGTCGTCGTGGCCCACGCGGACCCCTTCCCGGCCGTCGCCGGGGCCGGCATCGCGCGCATCCGCGCGGCCGGCATCCCTGTGCAGGTCGGGCCGGGCGAGCAGGACGCGCGCGACGTCAACGCCGCCTTCCTGACGCACACGGCGACGGGCCGGCCGCTCGTGACGCTCAAGGTCGCGGCGACGTTAGACGGGCAGGTCGCGACGGCCACCGGGGACAGCCGGTGGATCACCGGGCGAGAGGCGCGCGCGCGCGTCCACCGCTGGCGCGCCGAGAGCGACGCCGTGCTCGTCGGGGCCGGGACGGCGCTCGCCGACGACCCGGCGCTGACCGTCCGCGACGTGCCGCTCGGGCCGGGGCAGCGGCAGCCGCTGCGGATCGTCCTCGACCGGACGGGCGCGCTCCCGCCCGCCCTCGCCCTGTTCACCGACGGCCTGCCGACGCTCGCCGTCACCGCGCCCGGCGCGGAGCCGGCCTACGCCGAGGCCGTCCGCGACGCCGGCGGGGCCGTCTGGGCCGTTCCCGAGGCGGGCGGCCACCTCGGCATCGCGGCGCTCCTCGACGCGCTCGGCGCGGGCCGCGACGCACGGGGGACGCCGCTGCCCGGGGGCCGGGCGCTCGTGCAGTCGGTCCTCGCAGAGGCGGGCCCGGGCCTCGCGACGGCCCTGCTGCGCGAGCGCCTCGCGGGCCGCCTTCGCTGGTTCGTCGCCCCGAAGCTCGCCGGCGCGGGACGTCTCGCGACCGGCCACCTCGGCGTGAGCGCGATGGCCGACGCGCTCGCCTTCGACCGGCCCGCGTGGGAGACCCTCGGGCCCGACGCGCTGCTGAGCGCCTGGGGCCGGCGCGTGTGACCTCCGCTCTGCCCCTCCCCACACCCCGACCCCCACGCTGATGTTCACCGGAATCGTCGAAGAGGTCGCGCGCGTCGCGGCCGTGACGCCCCTCGCGGGCGGCCGCCGCCTGCGCTTCGCGTGCTCGTTCGCCGCCGAGCTCGCCGTGGACGAGAGCGTCGCCGTGGCCGGCGTGTGCCTCACCGTCGTCGCACAGGACGCCGAGGCCTTCGAGGCGACGGCCGTCGAGGAGACGCTGAGCAAGACCACGCTCGGCTGCCTCGCCGCGGGCGACGGCGTCAACGCCGAGCGCGCCGTCCGCCTCGGCGGCCGCCTCGACGGACACCTCGTGCAGGGCCACGTGGACACGACGGGCGAGATCGTCCGCGTCGAGGCGCTCGCCGACTCGCACCTCGTCACCGTCGCCTACCCGCCCGAGCACGGCCGCCTCGTCATCCCGCGTGGCTCCATCTGCGTCGACGGCATCTCGCTCACGGTCGCCCGGCTCGACGACGCCGGGTCGGACGACGCCGGGCCGACGTTCTCGCTCGCGATCATCCCGCACACTTGGCACAAGACGACCGCAGGCACGTGGGAGGCCGGCCGGGCCGTCAACCTCGAGTTCGACCTTGTCGGCAAGTACGTGCTCCGCGCATCGGACCGGGCGGACGAAACGGCAGGCCGCTCGTGAGGCAGCCTGTCAGCCTGCCGCGCTGCGGGCCGGACGGAACGTCAGCCCGCCTCGGGAATCCCCCGACGGGCGTCTGAGGAAGGTTCCGCGAACGCGGCTCATCGGTCATACAAAACGGCAGATTCGGCCGTGTGGCACGGAGCGTGCAAGACGCCTGGCACGTCACCGCCTTCCGAATCCCATGAGCGCCTTCTCCGCCGCCCGCCTCAACCCGACCTCGGTCTTCCTCCGCCTCGGGTTCCTGTCGGCCGCCGCCCTGAGCCTCATGCTGTTCTAGGCCGACCGGCTGCCTTCGGGCCGCTCCCGTCTGCGCGCGTACATGCCCCTCCCCCGCGCGCACCGCCTTCCGCATTTCTCGTCTCGGCTGCCTTTCCCGTCGGACTGCCTTTCCTCCCGGGTCCCATCTCCTGCCCGACCCTGCCGCCCCGGCCTGGCCCATTCATGAGGCTGGCCGGGGCGGCGGCGCGTTCGGGCGTTGCGGATGTGTGACCGTCGCGCCGGGAAATGGACGCCGGGACCGCGACGCTGCATCTTCCCCGCGCCGCCTTCCCTGCCCCGATGCACCTCCGCACACCCGTCCTCGCCGTCCTCGCCGTCCTCGTCGCAGCCGGCGCGTCCGGCGGCACCGCTGCCGGGGCGTCGGCGCAGGACTTCCCCGTCTCGGCCGCGACCTACCTCGGCGGCGCGGGCGACGACGACGCGGCCGGCGTGGACCTGCTGCCGGACGGCACGGTCGTCGTCGCAGCGACGGCGGCCGGGCTGCCGCCCGGCATTCCGACCGTCGCCGTCGCCGGCGGCGGCGCGGGCGTCGTGCTGCGCCTGACGTCCGACGGCCGCCGCGCACTCGGGGCCGTCCGCGTCGGGACGGCCGTGACCGACGTCGAGGCCGGGCCCGACGGGCGCGTCGCCGTCGCGGCGCAGGGCGTCGGGCCGGTCGTGCTCGACGGCGACGCCCTCGTGTGGCTCGCCCCGCTCCCGACCGTCGCGCGCGTCGCACGCGCCGCCGACGGAACCGTCGCCGCGCTCACGTCGGGCAAGACGGTCGTCGTGTACGACGGCGCGGGCACCGAGCTCGGCCGCCGCACCTTCGCGGACTCGTTCGTCGAGGACGTCGCCGTGGACGCCGCGACGGGCCTCGTCTTCGTCACCGGCTACAACAACAAGAACACCGGGCAGGAGCCGATCCAGGTCGCGTTCGTCCGCGCGTTCACGCGCGACATGGCCGCGCAGCGGTGGCGCAACTACGACTGGGCGGGCTCGGTCGGCCGCGCCGAGCAGAGCCCCAACGTCGCCGACAGCCGCGGCTACCGCGTCGCGATGGGCCGCGACGGGCAGCTCTACTTCGGCGGCGAGAGCCACGGCGGCAACACGACGTTCTTCTACGACCCGCAGCAGGTGTCGGTGCGCCTCGGCGCGGACCGCCTCGTGGCCTACGACGCCTACACGACGGGCTACAACACGGCCTCGAACCCGCTCACGGTCGTCGGCCGCTTCGACCCGGCGACGGGGGCCGTGGACCGCATCCAGCTCGTGCTCGGGCGGCTGCCGAGCACGCGCGGCAACACCGTCCGCCCGCGCGGCATCACCGCCGACGCGGCCGGCCGCGTCTACGTCGCCGGGGCGGCGGCGGCCTACATCCAGGGCCGCGACGGGACGGCGATGAGCGTCGGCGGGCAGCCGCTCGCCGTCTACTCCGGCTTCGAGGCGTTCCTGCTCGTCGTCGCGCCGGACTTCCGCTCGCGCGAGGCGTGGACGGCCTTCTCGGCCGGCGGCCCGCACGCCTCGACCGGCACGGGCGTCGCCGTGCGCGGGGCCGCGCTCGCGCTCACGGCGACGGCCGAGACCGCGACGACGCAGTTCGTGACCGCGAACGCGCTCCAGGCCGCGCGCGGGGCCGGGACCAAGGGCTACGTCGTCGTGCGCGGCCCGCAGCCCGTCTCGGGCGACGCCTGGCCGGACACCGGAACGGCGGACGGCGCGGCGCTGCGCGTGCGCGTGATCGGCTCGCCGGCGCGCACGGCCGTCCGTGTCGAGGTCTCGGGCGACGACGTCGCGGTGACGCTCGTCGACGCGCTCGGCCGCACCGTCCGCGCGCTCACGCCGGGCGTCGTGGACGTGTCCGGCCTGGCACCGGGCGTCTACCACGTCCGCGCTGAGGGCGGCGGGCGCGTCGCCGCGGCCCCGCTCGTCGTCGTTCGATAGCGCGCGCGACTGCGCAGCGGCGGGCTAGCTTGGCCCGGTTCCGCCCCGCGCCCCGATGCAGCCCATCGCCGACCTCGACGTGCTCGACGCCGTCGCCCCCGTCTCGTCCGCCCGCGACGCCCGCACCGTGGACCAGCCGCACGGCTCCGCGGCCGCGCCCGGCCGCGCCGGCGCGCGGCGCGTCTACATCGAGACCTACGGCTGCCAGATGAACGTCGCGGACTCCGAGGTCGTCGCGGCCATCCTCCAGGCCGAGGGCTACGCGCTCGCCGCGACCGACGCCGACGCCGATGTCGTACTCATCAACACGTGCGCCATCCGCGAGAAGGCCGAGGACCGCGTCCGCGCGCGCCTCGGGACGCTCCGCGCGCGCAAGACGGCCCGCGCGGCCGCGCGCGAGCCGGAGCTCACCATCGGCGTGCTCGGCTGCATGGCCGAGCGCCTGCGCGCCAAGCTGCTCGACCAGGAGAAGCTCGTCGACGTCGTCGCCGGGCCGGACGCCTACCGCGACCTGCCGCGCCTGCTCGCGGCGACGCACGAGACCGGGCAGGCGGCCGTCAACGTCCAGCTCTCGCGCGAGGAGACCTACGCCGACCTCGCGCCGGTCCGCTTCGCCGCCAACGGCGTCTCGGCCTTCGTCTCGATCATGCGCGGCTGCGACAAC
The DNA here is from genome assembly GCA_043789155.1 of Rubricoccaceae bacterium. Classification (GTDB taxonomy): domain Bacteria; phylum Bacteroidota; class Rhodothermia; order Rhodothermales; family Rubricoccaceae; genus DASVSE01. Next base: position 12,467 of record JAYWIE010000052.1, read on the forward strand.
ATGTGCGCCTTCTGCGTCGTGCCGTTCACGCGCGGCCGCGAGCGCTCGCGCCCCGCCGCGTCCGTCCTCGACGAGGTCCGCGTGCTCGTCGACACGGGCTACAAGGAGGTCACCGTCCTCGGCCAGAACGTCAACTCGTACCGCGCGAGCCACGACGGGGCCGACGTCGACTTCGCCGAGCTGCTCTACCGCGTCAGCCTGCTCAGCCCCGAACTCCGCATCCGCTACTCGACGTCGCACCCGAAGGACTGCTCGGACGCGCTCCTGCACGTCCACCGCGAGCGCCCGACCGTGACGGACTTTATCCACCTGCCGGTCCAGCACGGCAGCACGGACGTCCTCGCGCGGATGCGGCGCACGTACTCCCGCGACGAATACCTCGCCCTCATCGAGCGCGCCCGGGCCATCGTGCCGGGCCTCGCGCTCAGCACGGACCTCATCGCCGGCTTCTGCGGCGAGACGGACGCCGAGCACGCCGAGACGCTCTCGCTCATGGCGGCCGTGCAGTACGACTCGGCCTTCATGTTCGCCTACTCCGAGCGGCCCGATACCTACGCCGCGCGCAAGCTCGCGGACGACGTGCCGGAGGCCGTCAAGAAGGCGCGCCTCGCGGAGATCATCGCCGCACAGAGCGCGACGAGCCTCGCGCGCAACACGGCCCGCGTCGGGCGGACGGAGACGGTCCTCGTCGAGGGCCGCTCGAAGCGGTCCGACGCGCAGCTCTGCGGGCGCACGGACGGCAACCAGATGGTCGTCTTCGACCGGCCCGAGGCCGCCGCGTTCGAGACGCCGCTCGCCGCGGGCGACTACGCGCGCGTCGAGCTCACGGCCGCGACGTCGGCGACGCTCCGCGGGCGCTACCTCGCCCGAACGACACTCGCGGACGCCGCGTAGCCGCTCCTGCGCCTCTGACGCCGCGCGGCGTCAGACGTCGGTGCCGGCGTAGAGGTCGGCCATCGCGACGCGCACCCCGACCGAGGTCAGCGCGACGTCGGCCCTGGCCTCCTCGATCGTCCATCGGCCCGACGCCTCGCGGCGGTAGACTTCGGCCGCGCGCGCGTCCTGCCGCACCAGCACGATCTCCTGGAGGGACGCGAGGGCGCGGTAGGCGACGAGCTTCTCGCCGCGGTCGTAGGCCTCGGTCCGCTCCGATAAGACCTCGACGACGAGCGTCGGGTTGGCGAGCGTCGTCCGCTTCGGAGTCGTGAACACGCGCGCGCCGCAGACGGCCGAGACGTCCGGGTACGCGTAGCGCCCGCCGGCCTCGATCTGGACCCGCATGCCCTCGCCGTACACGACGCAGTCCGTCCCGGCGAAGGCGCGGTGGAGCGCGAATGCGAAATTGAGCGCGATGATGTTGTGCGTGTCGGTGGCTCCGGACATGGGGAAGACCTCTCCGTGGATGTATTCGTGGCGGTCCTCCTGCGTCTCCTCCCACTCGGCGTAGGCGTCGGGCGAGAGGCGGAGCGAGACGGGCGTGAGTGTGGCGGGCATGGCAGCGGGGCAGGCAGGCCACAAGGTAGGGAGCGGGGCGGCCCTACCTTCGGGCTGTCACACGGGGCACGCGATGGACCGGCAGGCACTCCAGGAACGGTTCGGCATCATCGGCGACAGCCCCGCGCTGCGCGCCGTGCTGGACCGCGTGCGGCAGGTCGCCCCGACCGACATCGCGGTCCTGCTCGAGGGCGAGTCGGGCGTCGGCAAGGAGGTCGTCGCCGAGGCCATCCACGGGCTCTCGCAGCGGCGGCACCGGCGGCTCGTCGTCGTGAACTGCGGGGCGATCCCCGAGGGCCTCATCGAGTCCGAGCTCTTCGGCGCGGAGAAGGGCGCGTACACGGGCTCGGTCGAGAAGCGGACGGGCTACTTCGAGGACGCCGACGGCGGGACCATCTTCCTCGACGAGATCGGCGAGATGCCGCTCATGGCGCAGGTGAAGCTCCTGCGCGTGCTCGAGACCGGCCAGTACAGCCGCGTCGGCGGCGCGGCGGCGCTCAAGACCGACGCGCGCGTCGTCGCGGCGACGAACAAGGATCTGGGGGCCGAGGTGGCGGCGGGGCGCTTCCGCGAGGACCTCTACTACCGCCTCTCGGCGGTCCAGCTGCGCGTGCCGCCGCTGCGCGAGCGCGGGCCGGACGTGGCGCTGCTCTTCGAGGCCTTCCTGCGGCGCTTCGCGCGGCAGTACGACGCGCCCGGGCTGCGCCTCGCGCCCGACGCGCTCGACCTGCTCGCGCGCTACGCGTGGCCGGGCAACGTCCGCGAGCTGCGCAACGTCGCCGAGCAGACCGTCGTGCTGGTGCGCCAGAGCCCGGTTGCCGCAGCGGCGATCCGGCCGTTCCTGCGCGGCGTCTCGGCCGGCGCGGGCGTCGCGGTGACGCGCCCGGTGACGGGCGCTCCGGACGACGTGCGCGAGCGCGAGGTGGTGTACGGGGCGCTGCTCGAGATCCGCGCCGAGGTCCGCGAGGTCCGCGACCTCGTGCGCCGCCTCGCCGGCGCGCCCGTGCCCGAGGGCGCGATCATGCGCCTGCCCGAGCCGCGCGGGCCCGAGCCGCGCCTCCCGGAGCCGTTCATGGCCGAGACGCCCGCCCAGACCGTCGCCTACGAGCCGCCGGACGACGACGCGCCGGACTACGGGGCCGCCGAGACGACCTTCGAGATCGAGACGCCGCTGCGCCCGCTGCCCGAGTCCATCGAGAGCGTGCTCGCGGCCGGCCTCCCGCTCCCGACGATGGAGGCCGCCGAGACCGCCCTCATCCGCGAGGCGCTGCGCCGCTACGACGGCAACCGCCGCCGCGCCGCCGACGCGCTCGGCATCTCCGAGCGCACGCTCTACCGCAAGATCCGCGACATGGGCGACGACGCGTGAATGCTGAATGCTGAATGCTGAATGCTACACTCTTTTTTATGCGTGTATTTATAGTATTTATAATTTAGCATTCATACTTCATAATTCATAATTCATCATGTCGCGCCTCGTTCTCCTGCTCGCCCTGCTTCTCGCCGGCTGCGCGTACAGCTTCTCCGGGACGTCCATCCCGGAGCGGCTGCGCACCGTCGCCGTGCCGCTCGCCGAGCTCCGGACGGCCGGCGGGCCGCCTGCGCTCGACCAGCGCCTCACCGACGCGCTCGTGTCGCGCTTCGCCGACCGCTCGCGCCTTGCGCTCGTGGCCGACGAGGACGCCGCCGACGCGGTCGTCCGCGCGACCATCACCGGCTACTCGGTCGCCCCGGCCGCCGTCACCGGCACCAACCTCGCGCAGCTCAGCCGCGTGAGCGTGAGCGTCCGCGTCGTCGTCGCGGACCGCGTCGAGAGCCGCGACCTCCTCGACCGCACCTTCTCGGCGAACGAGGACTTCGCGCCGGCCGAGGGCCTCCAGGGCGAGGCCGAGGCCGCCCAGCGCGCGCTGACGCAGGTCGCCCGCGACGCCTTCACCGCCGCGACCTCGGACTGGTAGCCGCGTCCGGCACGGCGCGCCCGCGCCGTACTTTGCCGCACCGAGACCGCCGCCCATGCCGTCCCCCTCCCTCTCTGCCGTCCGGCCGGCCCTCCAGACGCCGGCCGAGCTGCTCGCCGCCGGGCGGCCCGCCGACGCCGCGGAGGCGCTCGCGGCCGTCGTCGCCGGCGCGCCGACCTACGCCGCGGCCTACGTCCTGCTCGGCGTCGCCCTCGACGCGGCCGGGCGGCCCGCCGAGGCCCTCCAGGCGTGGCACCGCGCCGCCTTCCTCGTCCCGCGCAGCCCGCTCGTGCTCCGCGAGCGCCAGCGCCTCATCGACGCCACGCAGGCGGCCGCCGACGCGCTCGGGCCGGACGCCGTCGCCGAGGTCGCAGGCCCGGCCGGGGCTCCGCAGACGCTCGAGGTCGCCCCGGACGCCCCGGAGGACGACTGGCTCGCGCCCGAAGACGCAGCGCCCGAAGACGCAGCGCCCGACGCCGGTGCGGACGACGATCCCGTCATCGAGACGGCCCCGTTGGACGACTTCGTGTTTCTCGACGCCCCCGCCGCTGGCGGGTCAGACGGCTTCGACCCGAGCGGCTTCGACCCGGACGGCTTCGACTTCTCGGCCTTCGACACCGACGACGCAGGCGAGAGCTGGCTCGGCACGGACGACGCGCTCCCGGACGCCCGAGCGTCGCCCGACGCCGACAGCGCCGCGCTCGGCGGCGCACCGGCCGATCCGTTCGCCGATCCGTTCGGCGGCTGGGGCGACCGCCCCGAGCCCGACGCCGTCCGCATCCTCCTTCCGGACGATGCCGTGCCCGCCGAGCCCGCACCGCGCGAGGCCGACGAGGCGTGGGCCGTCTTCGAAGACCTCCCCGCCCCGACGCCCCCGGCGGGCGTGCCCGCCCCGCAGGCTGCGGACATGCTGACGCCGGACGGCGCGACGGCCGCGCCCGCCGCGCCAGACGACTGGTTCGTCGACGCCGCCTTCGCCGCGCCGACGCCCGTCTTCCACGAGCCGGTAACGGACGAGAGCCCCGAAACCGACGCCTTCGCGGTGGACGACGCCGGGACGGACGCGGCTGAGCCGGACGCCTTTGCGACCGACAGAGTGGTCGCGGACGAGCCCGTCGCGGACGAGAATGCCGCCCCGCCGAGCGCGTCTGTCTTTGCCGAGCCGGCGTCCGGGTCCGTCGCGGACGAGCTCGACCTGCTCATCGCGAGCCTCGAGACCGCGCCGCGCATCCGCCCGGACCCTGCCTTCGCCGGCCCCGCCGTCCGCGTCCCGGCGGCCGACACGGGCGAGATGGCGTCCGAGACGCTCGCGCGCATCTACGCCGCGCAGCACCAGTACGCCCAGGCCGCGCTCGTCTACGAGACGCTCGCCGCGCGCGAGCCCGAGCGCGCCGAGGCGCTGCTCGGGCAGGCCGCCGAGATGCGCGCGCGCCGCCCGTGACCGCCCCGGTGACGGGCGAGCACCCGGAGGTCCGGGTTCACCCGGTCGCGCGCCTGCTGCGGCCCGGCCCGCGCGTCGTCGTCGGGATCATGTCGGGCACGTCGCTCGACGGCATCGACGCGGCCGTCGTCCGCCTCTGCGGCCACGGCCGCGACGTGCAGGCCGAGACCCTGTCGTTCGTCACCGAGCCTTACGAGGACGCGCTGCGCGACGCGATCCGCGCGTGCGCCGAGGCCGCGACATCCAGCGTGCGCGGCGTGTCCCAGTTGCACGTCCGCCTCGGGCACCGCTTCGCGGACGCGGCCGAGCGCGCGATCGCCGCGGCCGGCGTCGCGGCCGACCTCGTCGGGTCGCACGGGCAGACCGTCCAGCACGTGCCCGTCGCGGAAGACTGCGCGGGCGTCGCGACGCGCTCGACGCTCCAGATCGGCTGCCCGGCCGTACTCGCCGTCCGCCTCGGCGTGCCCGTGCTGTCGGACTTCCGCGCGGCCGACGTCGCCCTCGGCGGGCAGGGCGCGCCGCTCGCGCCCGTCCTCGACGCCGCCCTGTTCTCGCACGCGAGCGAGACGCGCGTGCTGCTCAACCTCGGCGGCGTCGCCAACGTCACCGTCCTGCCCCCCGGCCGCCCGCCGAGCCTCGCCTTCGACACGGGCCCGGCCAACCTCGTCTCGGACGCGCTCGCGCTGCGCCTCACCGGCCAGCCCGTGGACCGCGACGGCGCGCTCGCGAGTGCCGGCACGCCGGACGAGGCCCTGCTCGCGCGCCTGCTCGCCGACCCGTTCTTCGCGGCCCCGCCGCCCAAGTCGACCGGCCGCGAGCACTTCGGCGCGGCCTACGTCGAGCGGTTAGTGCAGGGCGGCCCCGCGCGGGCCGAGGACCTGCTCGCGACGTCCGTCGCGCTCGCGGCGCGCTCGGTGGCGGACGCCGTGCAGCGCGTCGCGCCGGACGCCGCGCGCGTCATCGCGTCGGGCGGCGGCGTCCGCAACCCGGCCCTGATGCGCGCGCTCGCCGGCGCGCTCGGCGTGCCGCTCGAGACGACGGCGGCCTACGGCGTCGACCCCGACGCGAAGGAGGCCGTCCTGTTTGCGCTTCTCGCGCACGAGTGGGCCGGCGGAATCCGAACCGGCCTCCCGGCCGTCACCGGGGCGTCGCGGGCCGCCTTCCAGGGCTCGCTGACGCTTCCCTGAGCCTCCACCCGTTCCGTGACCGATTCCCCGACGCCCTCCGGCGCATCGCCGCCCGACGCCGCCCCGTTCACGCCCGTCGCCGACGTCGGCGAGTTCGGGCTCATCGACCGGCTCGCGGCGCGCCTCGTCTCGCCCGCCGCGGGCGCGGCGCGCGGCCTCGTAGAAGGCATCGGCGACGACTGCGCGGTCTACACCGTCGCGCCGGGCCGCGTCCACGTCGTCACGACGGACGCGCTCGTCGAGGGCGTCCACTTCGACCGCGCGTACGCGCCGCTCGGCATGATCGGCTGGAAGGCCGTCGCGACGGCCGTGTCGGACGTGGTCGCGATGAACGCGGACCCGCTCTGGGCGACGGTCGCGCTCGGCCTGCCCAACAACGTGTCCGTCGAGGGCGCGGAGACGCTCTACGACGGCATCGACGCCGCGTGCGCGGCCTACGGCCTGAGCGTCGTCGGCGGCGACACGACGGCATCCGCCCGGCTCACCCTGACGGTGACGGTCATCGGGGAGGCGGCCGAGGCCGACGTCGTGTACCGCCGCGGCGCGCAGCCCGGCGACGTGCTCGTGGTCACGGGCGACCTCGGCGCGGCCGCGGCCGGCCTCCAGGTCCTGCTCGCGGGCAAGGACGCGCCCGCGGGCGAGGCGCAGCTCAAGGAGTTCGGGTACGCCGTCGAGCGGCAGCTCATGCCGCAGGCGCGGCTGGACCGCGTCCGCGCGTGGCGTGCGGCCGGCCTCCGCCCGACGGCCCTCATCGACGTCTCGGACGGGCTCGCGAGCGAGGTCCACCACGTGTGCGAGGCCTCGGCCGTCGGCGCGGTCGTCGAGGCCGGCCTGCTGCCGGTCCACGTGCAGACGTTCCAGGCGGCCGAGCGCTTCGGGGCGCGGGCGGACGCCTACGCGCTCTACGGCGGCGAGGACTACGAGCTGCTCGCCGCGTTCTCCGAAGCCGACGTCGCCCGGCTGCCCGAGGGGACGGTCGCCGTCGTCGGCCGCATCGTCGAGCCCGAGGCCGGCGTCGTGCTCGCGCTGCCCGACGGCCGGGCCGTCCCGCTCCACAGCGCGGGGTACAAGCACTACTGAGGTGGCAGGTGGGCAAGTGGCATGTGGACAGGTGAGCTAACTGCCAGATATCACCTGCCACATTTACACCTGCCACCTGCCACCCTACTCGACCCAGTCCGCGACGAAGATGTTGGTGTCGCGGGAGCGGGCACGGTCGGCGCGGCGGTTGCTCGCGAAGACGAGCTTCGTGCCGTCCGGCGAGAAGAGCGGGAAGGCGTCGAAGGTGTTCGAGAACGAGAGGCGCGCGAGGTTCTGGCCGTCCGCGTCGACGCGGTAGAGGTCGAACGTGCGGCCGCCCGTCCCGTCCTGCGTCGAGCGCTGGTTGGTGGCGAAGATGATCTGGCGGCCGTTGGGGTGCCACGACGGGGCCCAGTTGGCCCCCGGCAGGTCCGTGACCTGTCGCGCGTCCGAGCCGTCCGCGTTGGCGACGAAGAGGTTGAGCTGGCCGGGCTCGATGGTGTCCTCGGCGAGGAGGCGTCGGTACTCGGCGAGCGCGTCGCCCGAAGGCCGCGAGGCGCGCCAGACGATGCGGCGCGAGTCGGGCGAGAAGAAGGCCCCGCCGTCGTAGCCGGGCGTGTCCGTGAGCTGCAGCAGCGCGCCCGTCGCGAGCTCGAGCCGCCACAGCTCGAGGTCGCCCGAGC
>JAYWIE010000053.1:0-5188 GCA_043789155.1 Rubricoccaceae bacterium
CGCCGGAGCGCCGCGCCCGCCGGAGCGCCGCGCCGGGGCGCGGCCGGGGCGTGGCACCCACAGCCGGCGTTCAGGCGCGGCCGCGGTAGAGCGAGACGACGCCGAACGTCAGCGGACGCGCCTCGGCGTCGCGGAATCCCGCCGAGCGGAAGACGCGCAGGAACGCCTCGCCGGCCGGGAACGCCGCGACCGACTCCGGCAGGTACTCGTAGGCCTCGGACGAGCCCGACACCGCCGCGCCGATGCGCGGCAACACGTGCTTCGAGTAGAACGCGTAGCCCTGCTTCACCGGGAACGCCGTCGGCTGCGAGAACTCGAGCACGACGAGCGGCGCGCCCGGCCGCAGCACGCGCCGGATGCCGGTCAGCCCGGCCTCGAGGTTCTCGAAGTTGCGGACGCCGAACGCGACGAGCGCCCCGTCGAACGCCGCGTCCTCGAACGGCAGGTCGGCCGCGTCGCCCTGGATGAGCGTTACGCGGCGGTCCAGCCCGCGCCGGGCCATCTTGACCCGCCCGACGGCGAGCATCCCGTCCGAGATGTCGACGCCGACGACCTCGCGCGGCCCGAGCGACAGCGCCTCGGCCGCGAGGTCCGCCGTGCCCGTCGCGACGTCCAGCAGGCGGTCCGGCCGGTGCGCGCCGAGGCCCTCGCCGAGCCACGCCACGGCGCGCTTGCGCCACCAGACGTCGGTCCCGAACGAGAGGACGCGGTTGAGAAGGTCGTAGCGCGGCGCGATCTCGTCGAACATGGCCTCGACCTCGGCCGTCTTGCCGGTCGCGGGGACGATGGAGGGCTTCTGCATGTCGGGTGTGGGGGACAGGGTGTCGGGCGAAACGTAGCGCGGAAGGCCCCGCACGGGGCCTCCGGGGACCGAACGCGAACGGAACGCATCTTGCTTTCAACTTTCCCTGAAACATGCCGGAGCCCGCCCCGGTTCGCCTCGTAGATTTCCCTATGCCGCTCGTGCCCGCCGCCCCGCCCCGCATCTCGCCCGCGCCAGGCCCGTCGCCGGGCCTGTCCGCACCCGACTGTCTGCGCGCCGCCCTGCGCGACGCCGCGGCGCGGTGGGACGGGCGGACGGTGCTGCGGGTCGAGGTCCCGGCCGCGCCCGCCGACGCGCTCGCGTGGCTCGCGGCGCAGCCTGCGGCCGTCGCGCCGCGCATGGCGTGGGCCGACCGCGACGGCGCCGAGCAGCGCGCCGCCGTCGGGTCCGCGCTCACGGTCGACGCCGAGACGCTGGACGACGCCGCGGCCGTCGAGCGCGCGGCTGCCCTGCTGCCGGCCGGCGCGCGCCTCTACGGGAGCGTCCGCTTCGACGCCGCCCGCGCGCCCGCGCCCGAGTGGGCCGCCTTCGGGCGCGTCCGCTTCGTGCTGCCGCGCGCCGAGCTCGTCGTGCGTGAGCGCCGCGCCGTCCTCGCGGCCCACGTCGCCCCCGGCGAGCCCCTCGCCGACGCCCTCGCCGACCTCGTGCGCCTCGCCGACCACACCGACGCCGCGCCGGCCGCGCTGCCCTACGTGCAGGCCCGGACGGACCGCCCCGGCCGCGCGGGCTGGACGGCGGCCGTCCGCGCCGCGCTCGCCGCCTTCGCCTCGGGCGCGCTCGCCAAGGTCGTCCTCGCGCGGCGCGCGGACCTCACGTTCGACGCGCCCGTCGGCGCCGTCGCCCTGCTGCGCCGCCTCGCGCCGGCCGCGCCGCGCTGCTTCCACATCCTGACGGACGCCGGCGACGGCTCGGCCTTCGTCTGCGCGAGCCCCGAGCGCCTCTTCCGCATCGAGACCGACGCCGCGGGCGTCCGCCGCCTCGCGACCGAGGCCGTCGCCGGGACGCGCCCGCGCGCGGCCGACGACGCGACGGACGACGCGCTGCTCGGCGAGCTGATGGAGTCCGACAAGGACCGCCGCGAGCACGCCTTCGTCCGCGACGCCATCGCCGAGCGCCTCGCGCCGCTCGCGACGTCCGTCACGGTCGACGCGCAGGCCGGGGCGATGACGCTCGCGCGCGGCCGCCATCTCCGGACCGGCATCGCGGCCACGCTCGCTCCCCACGCGACCGTCACCGCCGTGCTCCGCGCGCTCCACCCGACGCCGGCCGTCGGCGGGACGCCGCGCGAGGCGGCGCGGCTCGCGATCGCGGCCGCGGAGCCCTTCGACCGCGGCCTCTACGCCGGGGCCGTCGGCTGGATCGGGCGCGACGCCGAGGGCCGCGAGGCCGCCGAGTTCGCCGTCGGCATCCGCTCCGCGCTCGTCCGCGGCCGGCGCGTGTCGCTGTACTCCGGGGCCGGCATCGTCGCCGGGAGCGTGCCGGCCGAGGAGTGGACCGAGATCGAGGGCAAGCTCGCCGACTTCGCGCGCGTGCTCGGCACGACGCCGCGCGCGGCCGAGGCGTCCGGCGACCCCGGCTCGGGGGACGGGGCAGGCTCCGCGACGTCCGCGCCGCCCGTCCCCGCCTGAGCCGTGGCCCTGCCGACCTCCCGGTTCGACGCCTCCGGCCGGCCCAACGTCAACGCGCTCTGGGCGGGCCTGCTCGTCGAGGAGCTCGTCCGGCAGGGCGTCGGCCTGTTCGTCGTGTGCCCGGGCTCGCGGAGCACGCCGCTCGCCGTCGCCGTCCACCGCGCCGTCGAGGAGGGCCGGACGACCTGGCTCGTCCACCCCGACGAGCGCGCCGCCGCCTTCGTCGCGCTCGGGTGGGGGCGGGCGACGGGCCGGCCTGCGGCCGTCGTCACGACGTCCGGCACGGCCGTCGCGAACCTGCTGCCGGCGACGGTCGAGGCCGACGCGGCCGGCGTGCCGCTGCTGCTGCTCACGGCGGACCGGCCGCCCGAGCTGCGCGAGACGGGCGCGAACCAGACGGTCCGCCAGCCCGGCCTGTTCGGGTCATTCGCGCGGTGGGCCTTCGACGCGCCCGTGCCCGACGCGGCGCTCGACCCGGCCGTGATCCTGACGACGGCCGCGCACGCCGTCGCGCGCGCGCTGTACCCGGCCGGTCCGGTCCACCTCAACCTGCCCTTCCGCGAGCCCCTCGGGATGGAGTCGGACGGGACGGACGCCGCCGCGCTCACCGCGCATCTCAGCCACTGGACAGCGTCGGACGAGCCTTACACCGGGACCGAGATACACGGCGCTGCGTCTCGCCTGTCTCGGTTCGCCGAACAGATCGCCGGGCTGGACCGCCGCGGGTACGTCGAGCGCGGACTCGTCATTCTCGGCCCGACGGACAACCCGGACGATGTCGCGCCCGCGGTGCGCCTTGCCGAGCGCCTCGGCTGGCCGCTCCTGTCCGACGTAGCATCGCAGGCACGCTTCCTGAGCAGCGCATGCGCTGTGGCGTCGTACGATGTCGTGCTCGCCTCAACGGCATTCGCCGCCGAGCATGCGCCCAACGCCGTCATCATGCTCGGGGGCCGGCCGGTTTCAAAACGGCTTCTCGCACTCGTCGACGGATCGCGTCCCGACCTCTACATCGTGGTCCGGCCGGGCCCGGAACGGTTCGACCCTGGCCACGTCGTCACTCAGCGGGTGATGGCGAGTCCGATGTCGTTCTGCCTCGATCTGGCCGAGTCTCTCCCGCCGGCACCGCCCGCCTCAGCATGGCTGAGCGAGTGGAAGCAGGCGTCGCACGAGGCCGAAGCCGCTACCGCGCGCGAGATCGGCCGCGGCCTCTCCGAGCCTTTCGTCGCCCGGACGACGGCGCGGCTCGCGCCCAAACTCGTCCTCGCCGCGTCGATGCCGATCCGCGACGTCGACATGTTCGCGGCGTCTGACGGCGGGGCGGCATTCGTGACGGCCAACCGCGGCGCGTCGGGCATCGACGGGACGGTCGCGACGGCGCACGGCGTCGCGCGCGGCCTCGGCGAGCCCGTCATGCTGCTCATCGGCGACCTCGCGCTGATTCACGACCAGACGAGCCTGCTACTGCTCCGGCAGGGCCCGCCGGTCGTCGTGGTCGTCGTGAACAACGACGGCGGCGGCATCTTCCACTTCCTGCCCGTCGCGCGCGGCGCGAGCCCGCTGCCGGCCGACGTGTTCGAGGCCGCGATGGCCGCCCCGCACGGCCTCACGTTCGAGCACGCAGCGGCGCAGGTCGGCCTGCCGTACCACGCGCCCGCGACGGCTACGGCCTTCGAGGCGGCCCTCGCCGACGCGTTCGCCTCGGGCACGTCGGCGCTCATCGAGGTGCGGACCGACCGGGCCGAGAACGCCGCGCTCCACGCGCGCATCACGGCCGCGTGCGCCGCGGCGGTCGACGCAGCGCTGGGGCTGTAACATCGGCGCGCCCGGGCCCGTCGGCCCTCCAGTCACCGCTGCCGCCATGCGCCTGCTCGTCCTGCTCGCCGCGCTCGCCGCGACGTCCGCCTCCGCCCAGACTGTTTCGTGGGACGACTTCTCGACCAGCTTCGACTGGTCAAACTCTGCTGAGACCGCGTACGCAAGCAGCAATTTTCCCTCGCAGGAGACAGCTATGTATTAGCTGCTTACAAAGGATTACATTCGAACCGTGCATCGTCATTTTACAACGCTGCATGCGCATATAGTCTTGCGGAATACTTTAATGGTGCTTACGTCGCGCTCAGCTTTGCCGTCCAAGCTGGATGGGCGGATGTGGAGCATATGCAGGCCGACGCAGATCTAGCTGGGCTTCGCGCCGACCCGGGTTGGCGTACAGGCTGGGACAGCCTCGTCGTCCGCACGCTCGCCAACGCCGAGGCCTCGCTCGCGCCCCGAGGTGCGCCGCGCATCGTCACCGAGGACATCCCGCGCTTCTGGACCGCCTACGACGCCGCGCTCCCCGCGCTCGCCGCCCGCGACACCGCCGCCGCCGCCGCCCTGTTCGAGCGGCTGTACCTCGACCCCGGCACCGACGGCCTCAAGGAATACGTGCGGCTCAAGGTCGGCGGCCCGCGCCCGCTCGCGGCCACGCTCATGCGCTACCCGGCCTACTACGCCTCGATCCGCGCCGGCACGCTCGCGCTGCCCGAAGCCGAGCCCGCGATCCGTACGGGCATGGCGCGCTTCACGGCCATCTACTCCGAGGCGACGTTCCCGGACGTCTATCTCCTCATCGGCGCGCTCACGTCCGGCGGGACGTCCACCGGCACCGGGCTGCTGATCGGGGCCGAGATGAACACCGCCGCGCCGGACTCGCCGCTCGGCGAGCTCTCGCCCGGCACGCGGGGCATCATCGGGCCGG
>JAYWIE010000054.1:0-5172 GCA_043789155.1 Rubricoccaceae bacterium
GATCGGCGCGTCCACGGCGGGCGCGGACGCGCTCGCGGCGAGCTTCTCGAACTACGGCCAGACGCGCGTGGACCTGTTCGCGCCGGGCGCGGACGTGACGAGCGTCGCCCCGGGCGGCGGCGTCCAGACGGCCGACGGCACGAGCTTCGCCTCGCCGGTCACGGCCGGCGTCGCCGCGCTCGTGATGGCGTACTTCCCGACCCTGACGGCCGTGCAGGTGCGCCAGATCCTGATGGACTCCGTCACGCGCTACTCGGACGCCGAGGTCGCGCAGCCCGGCGACGGCGCGCTCGTCCCGTTCGGCACGCTCTCGGTCTCGGGCGGCGTCGTGAACGCGGCCGCGGCCGTCCGCCTCGCGCTGGCGCGCTAGGCGCTCGGGCAGGGCCCGGCTCCGGCCGGACGTCGCGGGGGGCGGGCCACACGGCTCGCCCCCCGCGCTCGTTTCAGGGCGCGACGCGGATCCGGACCTGCGCCGCGCCGTCTCACGCCCCCACTCTCCCCTCCCCTCATGGCGACGTTCAAGAAAGGCGACACGGTCTCGTGGCACTGGGGCTCGGGCACCGCGACCGGGACCGTCACCGAGGCGTTCACCGAGCACGTCACGCGGACGATCAAGGGCACCGAGGTCTCGCGCAACGCGACGCCGGACGAGCCAGCCTACCTCGTCGAGCAGGACGACGGCGACCGCGTGCTCAAGTCCGCCTCGGAGCTGTCGAAGGCCTGAGGGTCCGTACGGCTAGCACTCCACCACATCGTCGTCCCGAGACGCTGTTTTACGAGCTCCTCCCAACGTCGTCATCCCGAGAAGCTGTTTGGCGAATGCCTTTTCCCATCGTCATCCTGAGCGGAGCGAGCCGCAGGCGAGCGCAGTCGAAGGATCTCTGCCACGCACGGCGCTTCGACAGAGCGCTGACCCGAGACGCGGTATCCGGCAGAGATCCTTCGACAAGCTCAGGATGACGATGTAGACAGATTTTCGCTTCACCAAACAGCTTCTGAGCATAGCGAGCCGCAGGCGAGCGCAGTCGAAGACCGCGACGCGAAGGCGCAGCCCATCTCTGCCGAGCAAAATACCCGGACAGCGCGCTGACCCGAATCGACGTGCTCGGCAGAGATCCTTCGACAGGCTCAGGATGACGGTGTAGACGGGCTTTTGCTTTACCAAGCAGTTTCTGAGCCCGCTCGACCTCCCCGTCCGAACAGCTGCGCGCCCGGCCCGTCGTGAGACAGGCCGGGCGCGCGTGCGTCCGGGCAGCGGTGCGTTACGCGCCGAGGTCCGGCGTGACGAACGGGTCGGCAATGTTCTTGACCGACGCCGTGCCGAAGGGCTCGTCGAAGGCCTGCTGGATCTGCGCGACCGTGTACTTGCCAGAGACGGCCGGGATGGCGATGCCACCCTGCGTGATGTTCGTCTCCGCCGGCGACGGGTCCGTCACGCCGCGGCGCGCCGTGCCTGCCTGGTAGACGGGCTTGATCGGGGCCGGGGCCTCGGCGTCGCTCGTGACCCAGCCCATGAGGCCGCGGACCTTGCGGACGGCGGCCGCGTGGCGCGCCTCGACCGAGTGGATGTTCAGGGCTGCCGTGAGGTAGTCCTTGTTCGTAAAGTTCGCCGCCTGGCCCTTGTAGGCCCGGACGCCCGTGTCCTCGAAGCCCTGCGAGAGGATGAGGAAGGTGGCGAAGTCTGTCGGGGTGAACGCGCCCGCAGCCGTGAAGTCGAAGTCGGCGTTCGTGAACGACACCGGCGTCCCGCCAGCACCCGTGATCGCCGTCCGGAGGAAGGCGACGTGCTTGGCCTCGTCCGCCTTGATGGTCGCGAAGAGCGGCCGGACGGCCGCGTTCGTGATCACGGCGTCCGTGACGTACTGGTTGTAGAACGACGACTCGAGGTACTCGAGCGTGAGCGCGTAGTTCAGGATCGCGACGTCGTTGCCGGCGCTCTGCGCCTTGGCCTCGTCAGCGAGGCCGAACGGGAGCATCGAGAAGAGCGCGCCCGCGCCGAGCTTGCCGACGAAGGCGAGCGCGTTGCGGCGGGACTCGACGGCCTCGGCACCGTGCTCGAGGACGCTCAGGAGATTGTTTTCCATGATCTAAGAAGGGAGGTCGTGAGAGGGGTGCAGCTTAGAGGCCCGTGCCGGCCTTGACCGTGATCTGCTCGGTGATATAGGTCTGCGCCATGCCGAGGACGAAGCGCGGCGGGTTCGACTTGTCGAGCGCGTTGGCGTCGAGCTGGTTCGCGCTCGCGACGGCGTTCGGGGTCAGCAGGCCCGCGATGATCGAGGCGTGACGCGCCTCGACGGACACGATCTTGCCCGCGAGCGTCAGGTAGTCGCGGCTCGTGAAGTACTTGCCAGCGCCGTTGTACGCGCTCACGCCGAGGTCCTCAAACGTGAGGGCGGTCGTGAGGATGCTTGTCCGCGAGGCGAGGGCCGCAGCCGGGAACGTGGCCGTCAGGCGCGGGAGGATCTTCGTCGGCGCAGCCGCCGTGATCGCCTTGTTGAAGAAGTCGTCGTGGAGGGCCTCGTGCGCGGCGATGTCTCGGAGGATGGCCTGCTCGGTCGCGTCCGGGAAAAGCGTCGTGAAGTTGCTCGCCGTGATGACCTTGCTGTAGAACGCCGCCTCGAGCTGCTCGAGCGCGTAGGCGTAGTTCAGCACGCCCACATCAGAGGAGAAGTCGAGCTCGAGGTTGGACGTCGTGGTCGGCTCGTCCGTCGAGTCGCAGGCCTGGAGGGCGGCGGCGGCACCGAGGACGCTGACGCCAGCGCCGGCCCGCTTGAAGAAGTCGCGGCGCGACGACGGCGCGCTCGACTGCGTGATGAGAGACTCCATGGGGAGGCGGGGGGAAATGGAAGGTGGGAGTGGAAGCAGGCGACCCGGTCGGGCCCCGCGCTGTCAACCCGAACACGGTACACCCATGTTTTGATCACCGTCCAGTCCACTTCCTGCCCACCATCCCCACGCCCGCGCCATCCGGGCTCCCGATGGCCTGATTCCAGCCTCCTAGAGGGAATCGGCCCAGTTTCGTTCACTCTGTATTCTGTTATTAGTCGGCGCTAATCGGTGTGCGTCACATGAAGCGCGCCGCGACGTCCGGAGCGGCGTCACCCCTCCGGGAGGCGCACGTCGACGGCGCGCAGCTGGAGCGACGTCCGGCCGTTCCAGTCGTTCTCGTCGACCTCGAAGGCGAGGTCGAGCGGGCGGCCTCGGCGGACGGACGCGAGCGCGGCCGCGTGGCGGTCCGAGAGGTTGAAGCCGATCACGGGGAACGTCGGCCCCTCGGCGTCCTGCTGGACGCGCATGCGGAGGTGCTGCTTCTGCGCGCCGACGAGCGTCGGCTGGCCGGCGATGCGGAGGCCGCGGCCCCAGAAGAGCGGGCGGTCGTTGTCGGGCCCGTGCGGGTGGAACTGCTTGAGCACGTTCCAGAAGCGCGGCGTGACGTCGCGGAGGTCGAGGTGCGCGTCGAGCTCGATCTCAGGCACGAGCGCGTCCGGCAGCAGCGCGTCGCCGACGGCGGACTGGAGGCGCTCGCGGAGCGCGTCCACGTTGCCGACCGGGAGGGCGAGGCCGGCGGCGAAGGCGTGGCCGCCGAAGCGGTCGAGCAGGTCCGTGCACTGCGCGAGCGCGTCGTAGATCGAGATGCCCTTGACCGAGCGCGCCGAGCCCTTGGCCGGCCCGCCGGTGCCGTTGGACGTCAGGAGGATCGTCGGGCGGTGGAATTTCTCGGCGATGCGGGACGCCGTGATGCCGATGACGCCCGGGTGCCAGCCCGGGTGGTAGACGACGAGCGCGACCGGGTCGGCGTCCATGAGGCGCTCGGCGATGACGACGGCCTCGTCGCGCGTGGCGCGGTCGAGCTCGCGGCGGCGCAGGTTGAGCGCCTCGATGTCGTCGACGAGGCGGTGCGCCTCGGAGGGGTCGGTCGCGGCGAGCAGCTCGGCGGCCATCGCGGCGTCCTCGATGCGGCCGGCGGCGTTGATGCGCGGCCCGAGCTGGAAGACGATCTTGGACGACGTGCAGGACGTGAGGTCCACGCCGGCCTTGGCCGCGAGCGCCGCGAGCCCGACGCGCGGCGCGTCGCAGAGCCGCTTCAGGCCGGCCCGCATGAGGATGCGGTTCTCGCCGACCATCGGCACGATGTCCGAGGCCGTCGAGACCGCGACGAGGTCGAGGTAGGGCCATGCCTCCTCCTCGGGCAGGCCGAGCACAGTCAGGACGGCCTGGATGAGCTTGAAGCCGACGCCGCAGCCCGAGAGCCCGTCGAAGGGGTAGTCGCAGTCGGGCCGCTTGGGGTCGAGCACGGCGACGGCGCGCGGGATCTCGGCCCCGGCCGTGTGGTGGTCGCAGATGACGAGGTCGAGCCCGACGCTCGTCGCGTAGTCCGCCTCGGCGTTGGCCGTGATGCCGCAGTCCAGGGCGACGACGAGCGAGCAGCCGCGCGCGACAGCGACGTCGAGGCCGACCGTGGAGAGGCCGTAGCCGTGCTCGAAGCGGTTCGGGATGAAGAAGCTGGCCTCGACGCCCTGGCTCTGCAGGAACGTCAGCATCATGGCCGTCGAGGTGGTCCCGTCGACGTCGTAGTCGCCGTAGACGAGCACCTTCTCGCCGGCCGTGATGGCGCGGGCGACGCGCTCGGCGGCGCGGTCCATGTCGCGCATCCCGAACGGGTCGTGGAGGCCGCTGAGCGCGGGCCGGAAGAACGTTCGGGCCTCGTCGAAGCTGGTCACGCCGCGCAGCAGCAGGGCGCGGGCGAGCGCGTTCGGGAGGCCGTTGAGGCTCGCGGAGAGGGCCTCGGCGCTGGCGTCGTCCTCGATCGCGCGGAGCGTCCACCGGACGGTGGAGACGTCGGCCTCGCAGAGCGCGGCCGGTTCGGGGTCAGCAGGAATCATCGGGGGGCGGAAGCGTTTCCGCTCCGCGTCTGTGTCGTTTGCCGGCGAAGATACGCGGCGGCTCCGGCAGGTCGGTTGTGCGGCGCTCGGGCCGCCGGTAGGTTGCGCCGCGCACGCCCCCGATCCATGCCCGCCTCCCGTCCCGAGCGCCCGCGCCTGTCGCGGCTGTGGGCCGCGCTGGCCGGCCCGTCGCCGGGCCTGGTGCCGGGCAGCGCCGAGGCGCGGGCCGTCGACGGCGACCTGGCGTGGCTGGCTGTCCGCCGCGCGCGCGTCGTGGTTCGCACGTTCG
>JAYWIE010000055.1:0-5170 GCA_043789155.1 Rubricoccaceae bacterium
GGAGACCTCGCGGTAGGCGGTGCGGACGGCGTCGTCGAAGCCGACGTCGGAGGCGGCGGAGACCTCGATGATCTTGGCGATGGACATGGCGGGAGCGGGGTGTGGAGAGAGGGCCCGGCACGAGCCGGATGGCCGGTCTACGCAGGCCGCTCGGGTCGGGTCCGCCGCGGACCGGAACGCGCGCGCCGGCGTTGACGCCGCTCGCCCACCCCTCCGCCGATGACCACGCACCTGACGGCGGGGCTCCGCCTCGCTCTCCTCGCCGCAGTCGCCGGCGTCTCGCTCGCCGGCGTCTCGCTCGCTGGCTGCTCGGACCCCGAGCCCGTTCAGACCATCGAGGGCGTCTCGCCCGAGCAGAACGGCACGCTCGAGCCCGACGCCACCGTGGGGCCCGGCGGCCTCGCGCCACAGCAGCAGGACCCCGGCGGGACGCTCGCGCCGGGCGCGACGCTCGAGCCCGGCACGGCGACCGGGACCGACACGACGGCCGCGCCCGGCCCGACGGCCGCGCCGTGATGCCGGCCGGCCCGGCGGCCACGCGGCACGGGCCGGGCGCGTGGTGGCTCGCGGTAGTCCTCGGCCGCGCGCGCGACGCTGACCGCCGCGCCTACGGCGCGCGCAAGCGCGCGCTCCTCGGCGGGCTCGGGCCGGACGTCGTCGAGATCGGGGCCGGCGTCGGCGTCAACGCAGAGTACCTCGGCGCGGGCACGCGCTGGCGCGTCGTGGAGCCCAACGGCTACATGCACGCCGGCCTGCGCCGCGCCGCCGCCGCGCACGGCCTCGCGCTCGAGATCGCCACGGGCACGGCCGAGGCCCTCCCCTTCCCCGACGCCTCGGCCGACGCCGTCGTCGCGACGCTCGTGCTGTGCTCGGTCTCGAACCCCGCGGCCGCGCTCGCCGAGGCGCGGCGCGTGCTCCGGCCGGGCGGCCGGTTCGTGTTCGTCGAGCACGTCGCGGCGGAACCCGGCTCGGTCCTGCGCCCCGTGCAGCGCGCGCTCCGCGCCCCGTGGGGCGTCGTCGCGGACGGCTGCCGGCCGGACCGCGACACGGAGGCCCTCATCCGCGCTGCCTGCTTCGCGGACGTCGCCGTCGAGCGGTTCCGCCTGCCGCTCGGGCTCGTCGCGCCGCACATCGCCGGCGTAGCGACGAAAGCGGTTTGAGGTTCGGGGCTTGATGTTTTTGAACCCCGAACCTCAAACCGCGTTTCTCATCTCCGCCGGCTCGGCACGAGGCGCGCGGGCGTCTGCACCACGGCGTCCGTCCCGGCCTCGACGGCCGGCGGCGCGTCGACGTCCGCGACGGGCTCGATCTGGATCAGGAAAGCCTGCGCGCGCGGCGAGTAGCGGGCGAGGTGCTCGGGGATGCCGCGCCCGCCGGCCGTGTGGAAGCCGCCGTTGACGTGGACCACGAGTGGCCGGGCCGCGCCGAGCAGCACCTGCGACGTCTGGTAGGCCATCGAGGCGTCGCGGAGGTTCTGCGCGCCGATCATGCCGCCCATCGCCGGCCCGCCGTGGCCGCTCATGTCGCCCATCGCGCGGGCGAAGGCGGCGGCCATCGCCGGGCTCGCCGGGGCGACCGGGAGGGGCGGGAGCGCGACCAGGAAGAGGCCTTCGAGGGCGGTCCCGCGGCTCACCGCGCGGACGTAGCGCACGGGCGCGTTGGACGCGACGACGCGCATCCGGCGCGCCTTCGCAAACTCGACGAGCGGCCGGTAATCCGCCTGGTAGTTCTGCCACGGCCGCGCGGCCTCGAGGAAGTCGCGCTCCGAGACGACGCCGCCGAGGTACTCGTTGAGCGGCGACTGCACGTCGGCCTCAAACATCTCGAGCGCGAGCACGACCTCGCGCGTGCCCGCGCGGGCCACGAGGCCCTCGAGGATGGCGAGCTCGACGGCGTGGCCGGTCGGGTCGTCGTGGATCTCGCCGACGAACACGACGTCGGCCTGAACCGCCTTGTCGAGCAGGGTGCCGAGCGGGAGCGCCGCACCCGCGGCGTCGAAGGCCTGGGAGCGGGCCATGAGCGTGTCCGCGGGCTGGGCGGTGGCGCTGCCGGCGAGGAGGCCGGCGAGGAGCAGGAGGCGGGTCATCGCGGGTGGTGGGATGCGGGATCGGGATGCGCAGCCCCCCGTTTAGACGCGCACATCGAACGCGAATCTGAAAGGCGTGCGCCCAAACTGTCCCCAGGTCCGGGTTCACACGGCTCGGTTGAGGGGGACAGCCCGAGAGCCCCGGAGCGAGCCGCCGCCGCTTGTTCGGCGTGCGGCCTCTTTCGAGCGGTGGGCGCTCGGGCGGGGGTTCAGCCCGCGTCGTCCGCCTTCTTGCGCGAGCGGCGCGGCTTCGGCGCGGCCAGCGCGCCCTCAGACGTCGCGGCCTCAGACGCCGGGGCATCAGCCGTCGCGGCGTCGGACGCCGGGGTCTCAGCCGTCGGGGCATCAGCCGTCGCGGCGTCGGACGTCGCGGCGTCGGACGTCGGGGATGCCTTCTTGCGCGTCGTCCGCACCTTCTTGGCCGGCGCGGCGGGTGTCTCGACCTGCGCAGCCTCCGCCGGGGCGTCCACCGTCGGAGCCTCGACCATCGGGACCTCAGCCGTCGGGACCTCGGCTGTCAGAGCGGCAGCCGCCACGGTGTCGGCTGCCGCGGTCGCCTTCTTTCGGCGCGACGGCTTCGCCGGCGGCGTGTCGGCCTCGGCACGGGCGGCGGCCTCGGCCTTCTCGTCGGCCCGCGACGGGCGCGTCTCCATCTCGCGCATGGCCGGGTCCGCGTAGCGGCGGTCGCGCAGCGACTGCTGGTAGACGCCGTCGAGCAGCATCGCGAGGATCTCGGGCTCGCCCTCGGCGACGAGCCGCTCGACGACCGGCACGAAGCGGGCCTGGCGCTCGCGCTCCATCCGGCTGCGGCGGCGCAGGTCGTCCTCGAGCAGCGTCGTGAGACGCTCGGCGACGCGGGCCGCGAGCTCGTCCTCGGTCGGGACGGGCAGCTCGTCGAGCGGGATCGAGTAGCGGCGCGCGATGCCGCGCAGCGCCGGCGCGTCGGTGGCGGTCATGAGCGAGATCGAGACGCCGGCCTTGCCCGCGCGGGCGGTCCGGCCCGAGCGGTGGACGTAGTACTCGGGGTCCTGCGGGACGTCGTAGTGGAAGACGTGCGAGAGGTCCTCGACGTCGATGCCGCGCGCGGCGACGTCGGTGGCGACGAGGAAGCGGAGCTCGCCGGCGCGCAGGCGGCCCATGACCTCCTCGCGCGCCTTCTGCGTAAGGTCCGACGAGATGCCGGCCGCGTCGAGGCCGTAGTTGGTCAGGAAGCGGGCGAGGTAGTCGACCTCGCGGCGCGTGTTGGCGAAGATGATGCCCGACGACGGGTTCTCCCACTCGATCAGCGTCGCGAGGGCGCGGTCCTTGGCGCGCGGATCGACGGCGAAGGCGCGGTGCGCCATCAGGTCCACGTGGATCGTGCCGCCGGACGTCGCGATGAAGATCGGGTCGTTGAGGAATTCCTGGCCGATGCGCTGGACCTGGAACGGCATCGTGGCCGAGAACATGTAGCCGTCGCGGACCTTCGGGAGGTAGCGCTTGAGCTTCATCATGTCCGGATAGAAGCCCATCGAGAGCATCTCGTCGGCCTCGTCGAGGACGAGCATCTGGAGCTGCCCGAGGTTCAGCGTACCGCGCGCGAGGTGGTCCAGCACGCGCCCCGGCGTGCCGACGACGAGGTGCGCGCCCTTCTCGAAGGCGTCGAGCTGCGGGCCGTAGGCGGTCCCGCCGTAGACGGCGACGCCCGAGAGCTGCTCGCGCGCGGGCAGGCCGGCGTTCATGCGCTCGAACTCGTTGAAGATCTGGAGGGCCAGCTCGCGCGTCGGGCACAGCACGAGCGCCTGGCAGGCCGGGAGGTCCGGGTCGAGGCGCTCGAGCATCGGCAGCAGGAACGCGCCGGTCTTGCCCGAGCCCGTGCGCGACTGCACGATGAGGTCGCGGGCGTCGAGGACGTACGGGATGGCCTGGGCTTGGACGGGCATCAGGCCGGGCCAGCCGAGCGCGGCGAGGCCCTCCTGGAGGCGGAACGGGAGCGTCTCGACGGTCGCGTCGGCGACGTCGGGGTCGAGCTCGGCGAAGGGCGTCTTGAGCGGCTCGGCGGCCTTCTTCTCGTTCTGGGCTTTCTGCGTAAAGTCGAAAACAGCCTTGTAGGCCATGCGGGTCGGCAGGCGTCGCCTGCGGATGGGTGGGGCCGCCCGGGGTTCGTGTGGCCCGACCGGCAGTCTCGCGGACGTGTCGCCCGCTCGCGGCGCAGCGTGCGCCTCGCGGGGCGGCCCGCGTCCGGGAGAGTAGCGCGCGGCATGGTTTTTCGTGCCTGCGCGCGCGCGTTTTCAGCCCGAGTTCGCGGACGCCCGCTTGCCTCGCGTGCGGCTCCAGCCGTACCCCGTGCTGCGCGCGCAACAGCGTCCGTCCGTTCGGCGTCCTACGTCTTTTCACCGCTCCGCCCATGCCCGCCCCGCTCCGCCGCGTCGCCGACGCCCGCACCGGCCTCTACCTCACGCTCGGGGCCGCGCTCGTCGCGCCGGCCGGGGCCGCTGTCGGGCTCGCCGGCTGCCAGAGCGAGGCCCCGCCCGCCCCGGCCGCCACCGTCCCGCTGACGGGCGTCGAGACCGTCATCCGGCAGCTGCCCGACGGTTCGTACCAGATCGCCGACGAGCAGGTCGTCGAGGGCCGCGCCGGCGGCGTGACGATCATCCACACCGACGCGAACGCGCCCAGCGGGACGCGGACCGAACGGCTCGACAGCCCCGAGGCGTTCGCGGCGCGCCTGCCCGCGACGCCGCCCGACAGCGCGAGCGTCTCAGGCGGCGGCGGTGGCGGCGGGTCCTTCGGCGGACAGCAGGCGCAGGCCGGAGGCGGCTTCGGGCTCGGCAACATTCTGCTCATGTCGATGATGTTCAACATGTGGCGGCCGCCTTACTACGCCGGCTACGGCTACGGCGCGCCGAGCCGGGCGTACGCCAACGAGGGCGTCCGGCAGCGGAGCCAGAGCACCGTCCGCTCGGGCATCGCGTCGGCGCAGCGCCGCGGGACGCTCGCGACGCCGACGCGCGTCGCGCAGCGGGCCGCGTCGACGCGCGCGGCGCGGCCCTCCGGCGGGCGCGCGGGCGGCTTCAGCCGGGGCTGCGGGCGCGGCGGCGGCTG
>JAYWIE010000056.1:0-5155 GCA_043789155.1 Rubricoccaceae bacterium
ACCTTCTCGGGGCAGGTCTACACGCCCGAGCTCGCGCCCGTGCCCGACGCCGACGTCACGCTGACGCTGCGCGGGCCGTCGGGCCGGACGCAGACGGTCCCGATGCGCGCGCTCGGGAGTGGCCGGTACAGTGCCGACGCCGGCCCGCAGCCGCCCGGCGCGACCACGTTCACGGCCGTCGCCACGCGCGGCGGGGCGCGCCTCGGCGACGACCGCGGCACGTTCGGCGTCGGCCGCCTGTCGGCCGAGCGCCGCGAGCCCGGCGCGGACGCCGCCGCGATGCGCCTCATCGCGCTCCGCTCGGGCGGCCGGACGGTCCGCCTGGACTCGCTCGGCCCGTTCGTGCGCACGCTCCGCGCGACGCTCGCCGGCCGCCCGCTCGTCCGCCGCGACGCCACGCCCGTCCTCGGCCTGCCCGGCCTGCTCGCCGCGATCCTCGCCCTGCTCACGGCCGAGTGGGTGCTGCGCAAGCGCTCCGGGCTGGTGTGAGGGCGGGATGCGGGATGTGGGATACGGGATGCGGGATGTGGGATTTTCTGCCCATCCCGTATCCCCTATCCCACATCCCTTTTCAGAACGCCCCCCGCGAGCGGATCTGGAGGTAGCGGTTCACCGCGTCCGACGTCACCGACTCGGGCCGCGTCACGAGCGCGCCGATGCCGTGCCGCTCGAGCGTCCGCGCGACCTCGCGCGTCTCGAGGGCCAGCCCCTCGGCGACGGCCTTGACGTAGACGTCCTCGAGGCGCTCCGAGCGGGCGGCGAGCAGCTCGCGGATGCCCGTGTTCTCGAACAGGACGACGCACAGCCGGTGCATCCGGGCGATCTGGCGCAGGTACGGCAGCTGCCGCTCGAGCCCGGCCACGGTGTCGATGTTGGTGAAGAGCAGCACGAGCGAGCGCTGGCGGATCTGGGTCCGGAGCGCGCCGTAGAGCGCCTCGAACGACGGGTCGCGGAAGCCAGGGTCGAGGCGGTAGAGCGCGTCGAGCAGGCGGGGCAGCGTGGCCGGGGTGCGCGTCGGCTGGAGGACCGTCCGGACCTGCTGGTCGAAGGCGACGAGGCCGGCGCGGTCGTCGGTCAGCAGCGCCGTGTTGAGCAGCACGAGGGCCGCGTTGACGGCGTGGTCCACGAGCGTCAGGCCGTCGAAGGGCGAGCGCATGGCGCGGCCCATGTCGATGGCCGCCACGACGGGCTGCGCGCGCTCCTCCTGGTACGTGTTGACGTAGAGCGTCTGGCCGCCGGACGTCTCGCCGCGCCGCGCCGTCGCGCGCCAGTTGACCGAGCGGCGGTCGTCGCCGGGGACGTACGCCCGGACCTGGTCGAACTCCATCGTCTGCCCCAGCCGCCGCACGCGCCGCACGCCCGCCTCCTGGAGCCGGTCGCTCGTCGCGAGGAAGGCGTAGCGCTGCATCTGCAGGATCGACGGGTAGACGGCCGCCTCGCCGCCGGGGGCCGCGCGGAAGCGCCGCCGGGCGAGCCCGAGCGGGCCCGTCGCGTAGAGCAGCAGCCAGCCGAAGCCGTACGTCCCGCGCGTCGTCGGCCGCAGCGCGTAGCGGAACGCCGCCTCGCCCGGAACGCCCGCACGCGCGGCCGCGACGCGGACGTCCGCCGCGGCGTCGCGCGCCTGGAACTGGACCGGCACCTCGTCGATCACGACCACGCGGACCGCGAACGGGTACCGGCTCCGGACCGTGACGTCGACGTCGTTGGCGTCCCCGAGCGACATCTTGGCCGGCACCGCCCGCTCCCCGTCGAGCCGCCCGCCGATGGCGTACAGCGCGAGCACGTCGGCCAGCACGGCGAGCGCGAGCATGGCCACGCCGACCTGCCCGGCTACGAGCAGCGGCGGCCAGAAGAACGCGCCGACGAACACGGCCGTCAGGACGGCGAGCGCGGCGAACGGGCGGGACGTGAGGAAGAGGCTTCTCAACGGGATGTGGGAGTCGGGATGCGGGATGGGCAGACTGAGATTGCGCGGACAGCAAGCGGCTCTGCGCATCTCATATCCCCCATCTCTTATCCCCTCATCGTGGCACGTCGATCTCCTCGACGATGCGCTGGAGGACGGCGCTCGGGCGGACGCCCTCGATCTCGCGCTCGGGCGTGAGCTGGATGCGGTGCCTGAGCGCCGGCGCGACGACCGTCCGGACGTCGTCCGGCGTCGCGAAGGCGCGGCCGGACATCGCCGCGACGGCCTTCGCCCCGACGACGAGCGCGAGGCTCGCGCGCGGGCTCGCGCCGAGCGAGAGCGCCGGGTGCCGGCGCGTCGCGCCGACGATCTGGGCCGCGTACCGGAGCACGGCCGGGTCCACGCGCACCTCGCGGACGACCTGCTGCGCCGCCTCGACGTCGGCGGGCGTGAGGACGGCCGTGACCTGGCTCAGCGGGACCTTGCCGCCGGCGGCCTGGAAGCGCGCGAGCATCTCCGTCTCGGCGTCGAGGTCCGGGTAGCCGACGAGCGTCTTGAACAGGAAGCGGTCGAGCTGCGCCTCCGGCAGACGGTACGTGCCCTCGTGCTCGACCGGGTTCTGCGTCGCGAGGACCATGAACGGGGCCGGCATCGGGTACGCCGTGCCGTCGATGGTGGCCTGGCGCTCCTCCATGACCTCGAAGAGCGCGGCCTGCGTCTTGGCCGGCGCGCGGTTGATCTCGTCGATGAGCACGATCTGGGCGAAGACGGGGCCCTGGTGGAACGAGAACTCACCGGTCTTGGGGCTGAAGACCTGCGTCCCGAGCACGTCCGACGGCATCAGGTCCGGCGTGAACTGGACGCGCGAGTAGTCCATGCCGGACGCCCGGGCGAGCAGCTTCGCCGTGAGCGTCTTCGCGACGCCGGGCACGCCCTCGACGAGCACGTGCCCGCCGGCGAGCAGGGCCGCGATGAGCTCGTCCACGACCCCGTCCTGGCCGACGATGATCTGGCCGACGGCGTCGCGGAGGCCGTCGACGACGCGGGCGACGGGCGCGAGCACGGCCGGCGCGTCGACGGCGTCCCCTGCGGCGTCAGGCGACGCGGCGTCAGGCGACGCGGCGTCGGATGACGCGGCGTCGGAGTGGGCACCGACGCTCGGTAGGGCCACAGCATGCTGTGGCCCTACAGGGCTGGGCGTCGGGTCCAGGGCGGGGGCGAGCGGGTCAGGCGTCATGCGAGGCGTCGGAGGGCGCGGGGGCGGTGCGGGCGGCGAAGAAGGCGTCGGTGTCGCGGTCGGCGCGGACGAGCGCGGCGGCGTCGGGCACGGCGTCGGTCGAGAGGCCGCGGACGAGCGCGAACAGCGCGAGCGCCGTCGGCTCGGGGACGCCGGCGCGGGCGGCGGCCGCGCGCGCCGTGGCGTCCGTGAGATCGGCGTCGGCCATGCCGAGGCGGCTCCGGAGCGCGTCCTCGAACAGGCGCGCCTTGCGCCGCGCGAGCCACGCGCCGTCGCCGCGGACGAAGAACAGGCGGCCGACGGTGCGCGCGAAGTCGCGCTGCGCGTTCGGCGGCGGCTGGACGACCGGGATCGGGCGCTGCCGGCGGCGGCCCCACACGGCGACGGCGAGCAGCGCCCCGAGCAGCACGAGCCCGACGGCCCACCGCAGCGCGGGCGTCCGCGCGGCGACGCGCAGCCGCGAGCCGTCCTCGGTGCGGAGCGGCTTGTACGTGTCGTCCCAGAGGACTACGGTGACGGGCGGGACGTAGGCGAGGAGCGCGGCGACGAAGGCCGCGGCGTCGCCCTGCCCGGCGAGCGCGGCGTTCGTGAGCGCCACCGGCGTCGCGGCGACGATCACGCGCCCGCGGCCGAGCCCGACCGCGACGGCCGTCGGGCGGCCCGAGCCGACGTCGGTCGCGAGGACCGTCGTGCGCGCGAGGTCGAGGCCGTCGATCTCGGCCCCGAGCAGGTCGACCGGGAAGACGAGCGAGTCGCGCCCGACGCGCAGCGTGTCGGCTCCGAGCACGCCCTGGTCGAGGTCGGGGAAGCCGGACTCGAAGTCGGGCAGCACGACCGCGCGCTCGCGCGCGGCGGTCCGGAGCCCGTGCTGCTCGCCGCGGTCGCGCTTGCGGATCTGCGCCATCGGGACGTCGCCCGCGCGCGCGCGCGGCGGCGGCTCGCCGAGCGCGTCGAACAGGCGTCCGCCGACGACGTCGGCCGCGACGAAGAGCGTGTTGCCGCGGCGGACGAAGGCGAGCAGGCGGTCGGCCTCGGCGTCGTCGGGCATGAACGTGTCGGTCGCGAAGACGTAGGCCGCGCCCGTGAGCGTCGAGTCCTGGAGGCGCTCGAACGGGGTGACGTCGACGACCTCGACCGGCGCGCCGAGCCAGGCCGGCAGCAGGCGGTAGAAGACCTCGGCGTCGAAGGGCTCGGTCCCCTCGCGCTCGGCGCGCAGGCGCGGGTCGTACGGCCGCGGCTGCGCCAGCGACAGCCCGACGAGGACCACGGCGAGGCCGCCGGCGATCAGGAACGGGAGCGCGCGCTTCATGCCGTGCGGAGCGGCCCGGGCGCGGCTGGCCGGGGCGCGCGCGGCGCTGCGGCGAGCGCGGCGTCGAGGCGGTCGTAGCGGGCGGCGACGCGCGCCCACCGCGCCGCGTCGACCGAGAGCCCGCCGTACCAGACGGTGTCGAAGGCCCGCGTGACGTCCGAGAACGCGCGCCCGACCGCAGCCCCGCCGCGCGCCGACGCCTGCCGGACGAAGGCGCGGTTGGTGGTGTCCGGCGACCACGCGACGATGCCGGCGGCGTCGAGGCGCTGCAGGGCGACGAGGTAGCGCAGGCGGACGGCCTCGCGCCACGCGCCGCGCGCGACGGCGGCGTCGAGCAGGGTGGGCAGGTCGACGTCCGCGATGTCGGCCACGCCGAGCAGCGGGTCCGCGCCGTCCGTAATCGTCCTCTGGCGGCGGCCGAAGAGCCCGCCGATGCCGGTCTGCGTGACCCGCAGTGCCACGGCGAGCAGCACGAGCGCGGCGGCGACGAGCCAGAAGCCCTGCCCGCCGCGCGAGCCGGAGAAGCGGAAGAACGGCGCGAGGACGTACTCCCAGAGCCACGTCATCACGCGCTCGCCGAGCGTCGGCCCTTCGGCGACGGGGCGATCGTAGCGGTAGCGCGGGTCGCGGCGCATCGCGCCGAGCGCGTCAGGCGCGGGACGGCGCGCGGCGGGCTGCGGCGCACGGCCGGGCGCGCGGCGGA
>JAYWIE010000057.1:0-5139 GCA_043789155.1 Rubricoccaceae bacterium
CTTGCGGTCGCGGAGCACGGCGACGATGTGGTAGCGGCCGTCGGTCCGGTGGGGGCCGTTGGTGAGCGCGAGGATGGTCTTGATGACGCCGGCGTCGGGGTCGTCGGTCTCGGGCGCGAGCACGACGATGGCGCGGGCGGCGTCGGGGTTGACGCGCGCGATGTCGGCCGGGTCGATCGGCGAGCCGGTCCGGCAGACGATGCGCGTCGTGCGCCAGTCCGGGACGCGGTCGCGGAGCGCGTCGAGCATGTCGCCGGCGTCCTCGTCGGCGAGGATGGCGATGGTGGCGCGGCGCTGGTTGGCGTTGGCGAGCACGAGCTCGCTCACGACCGTGAACACCTGCGACGACCACCCGAGGACGACGGTGTGGCCCTCGGCCGCGACGAACGAGCGGCCCTTGCGCAGGCTCTCGAGCTTGCCCTCGATGCCCGTCGTGAGCAGGCCGATGAGCGTCGAGACGACGAAGATGCCGCCGAGCGTGACGCTGAGCATCGCGAAGAGGTACGGCCAGCTGCCGACGTCGCCGCCCATCGTGCCGGAGTCGAGCGTCCGCATGAGCCCGCCCCACGCGACATCGAGGAAGCCGCGGTGGTCCGGGTCCAGCCCGGCCGCGACGACGAGGCCGGACACGACGGCGATGAGGAGCACGGAGGCGAGGAAGAGCCACCCGATGAGCGCGACGGGGCCGCGCGCCATCGCGTTGTCGAAGGCGTAGCGGAGGCGGTCTCGGGTCGTGAGCGAGCGGGGCACGGGGCGGGGGGCAGGTGAGGGGCGAAGCTATCCGCCGGGCCGTCCCCGAACCGCACATATCGGCCGCGGGCCGCCCGAGACAGCGCCGGCCTGACGGGACCCCGCCGCGCCGCCGGCGTTCGCCCCCGCCGCTCCCTCGCCCCGCCCTCCGATGACCGGCCTCGACGCCCTCCGCCTCCGCACGCGCCGCCTCACCGACAGCCGCGTGCAGGTGCGCGGCCGCGACTACGTGCTGTGCTGGCTCATGCAGGCGCTGCGCGCCGACGACAACTCCGTCCTCGACGCCGCCGTCGCGCTCGGCAACGCGCACGGCCTGCCAGTCGTGGTGCTGCACGCGCTGGAAAACACGTACCCGCACGCCTCGCACCGCCTGCACCGCTTCATCCTCGAGGCGAGCCGCGAGCTGGGGCCCGCCGTCGAGGCGCGCGGGCTGCGCTTCGTGCGCTACGTCCGGCAGGACGGCGACGGCGAGGTGGACCTCGTCGCGCGCCTCGCCGAGCGCGCGGCCGCCGTCGTCGTGGACGACGTGCCGACGTTCGTCACGCGCGGCTACGCCGACGCCCTAGCCGCCCGCCTGAACGCGAAAAGCGGCGCGGGCCGGGCCGTGCTGGCCGTGGACGCCTGCTGCGCCGTCCCGATGAACGCCTTCCCGGCGCACCTCGCCACGACGCCCGCCTTCCGCGCCGCGCACACGCCGCTGCGCGCGGCGCACCTCGCGGCCGAGACGCGGCAGGAGCCGGCCGCCGTGCGCTTCGACGGCGACGTGGGCCTCGAGTCCATGGAGCTTCCGGACGGCACCCCCGACGGCGACGCCCACGCGAGCCTCGACGCCCTCATCGCGGCGTGCGGCGTCGACATGACGCTGCCGCCGGCCCCGGGCTGGCGAGGAGCGCGCACGGCCGCGCTCGCGCGCCTGGCCGTCGCGGTCGAGCGCGTCGTGCCGCGCTACAAATGGACCCGCAACAACCCCGCGCTGGCCGACGCGACGGCGGCGATCTCGCCGTGGATGCACTTCGGCGTGCTGTCACCGCGCGAGGTCGCGCGGGCCGTCCTCGCGGCCGAAGACGCGGGCGCGGTCCACGCCGCGGCGCGGTGGAAATTCCTCGACGAGGCGCTGACGTGGCGCGAGTACTACCACCACCGCGCGCGCCACGTGTCCGGCTGGGCGTGCTGGTCCGGGTTGCCCGAGCACGCCCGCGCGACGCTGCTCGCGCACGCCTCGGACCCGCGCCCGACCGTCTACTCGCTCGGCGAGCTGGCGCGCGGCGAGACGGACGACGAGACGTGGAACGCCGCGCAGAAGCAGTTCCTCTTGGACGGCTGGATGAACAACAACCTGCGGATGGTCTGGGTGAAGCAGATCCTGAAGTGGACGCCCGACCCGCAGACGGGCTGGGCCACGGCGTGCTATCTCAACGACCGCTTCTCGCTCGACGGCCGCGACGCCTCAACCTACGGCGGCATCCGGTGGGGCTTCGGCGACGCGAAGCCGGGGTACCGCGAGATCGCGGTCTACGGCACCGTCGCGCCGAAGGGCGACGGGGCCGTGCGCAAGCGCGACGGCGCGGCGGCGTGGCTCGCCGAGCAGGCCGCGCGGCCGCCGCTCGACGTGTCGGTCCCGGACGACCCGGCCGACGCCTTCGCGCGCTACCTCTGAGCGGCGCAGAAATCTTCCGGGCGGGTTGCCTGCGCCGGGCCGGAACGGCGCTAGAGAGGAAAGAGCCGACTCGGCTCGTCCTCTCCGGCTCCGCGCCTGACGTGATCGGCGCGGGGACTGTGGAGAGAGAGTTCCCTCTTTCCCTCCCGCTCATGACCCGCTTTCTCCTCGTGCTCGCGGCCTGCTGCACGCTCGCCGCGTGCGACTCCGGCGGCGGCTCCGGCTCCGACGTGACCGCCACCGGCACCCTCCAGAACTCGTTCGGCCGCCCCGTCGAGGGCGCGACGCTGACGTTCGCGTCGGGGACGGCCGCCGGCTTCACCGCGACGACGAGCCCCACGGGCGCGTTCTCGCTCCAGATCCCGGCCGGCTCGTACGCGCTCACCATCGCCCATCCGTCCTACGGCACGACGACCTCGACCATCGCCGTGAGCGGGACCGGCACCGTGACGCTCACGGTGCCGGCGCTCGTCGGGACGGGCGCGCTCCAGACGCTGCTCATCAACTCGCTCAACGGCCAGCCCGTCGGCGGGGCGACGATCCAGTGCGCGTACCGCCGGGCGGACGGCTCGTACCCGGCCCCGCCGGCCTACGACTTCTCCGTCACGACGACCGCGGCGGGGGCCGTGAGCGTCACCGGGACGCCGTTCGGTGCCATGCGGTGCACGGTCGTCGCCGCGTTCGGCACGACGACGTTCGACGTCGCGATCGCGCCGACGGGCACGACGAGCCCGACGACCGTCGCCGCGACGCCGCTGCCGGGCCAGGGCCAGTTCCGCGTCGTGCTGACGTGGGGCACGTCGCCGAGCGACCTCGACTCGCACCTCACGGGCCCGCTCGCCGCCGGCGGCCGCTTCCACGTCTACTACGGCAGCACGGTCTCGGGCACCAACAACCTCGACCTCGACGACACGTCGGGCGAGGGACCGGAGACGACGACGATCAACGCGACGGTGAGCGGCATGTACCGCTTCTCGGTCCACAACTTCTCGACCCAGAGCACGGCCGGCGCGCAGGGCATCGCCTCCTCGCCGACGCGCGTGCAGCTCTTCGGCCCGACGGGCCTGCTCAAGACGTACACCGCCCCAACCGCCACGACCGGCAACACGTGGCGCGTGTTCGAGGTCACCGTCACCGGGAGCACCTTCACCATCAGCGACGCCAGCGGGGCCGGGCTGGGCTACGTGACGGCGGCGAGCTCGAGCGACGTCAGCACGTTCCTCACGGACGGACCGGAGACGCCCGCGCCCAAGGGGATCCCGCTCTGACACCGCCTCGGGCCGCCCGTGTGGTGGCGAGACGGCCCGCGCCGCGGCCGCGTCTCCTCCGGGAGGCGCGGCCGCACGCGTTCGGGCCGCACGCGTTCGGGCCGCGCGCGTTCGGGCCGGCCGTGTGACCCGACGCGCGTCTGGTGCGACTGCACTATGTGCGCCGCCGCGAGCGGCGCGAGCTTGCCACCCCAGTCCCCCGCCTCCTCGTCCCATGCGCTTTCTGCTCCTCCTCGCCGCGCTCGCCGCCGCGCCCGCCCTCGCCCAGACCACCGGCCTGCCGGACCCGACGTTCGGCGCGGGCGGCCGCGTCACCCTCGACCCCTCCGGCACGCTCGAGAGCGCGGCGTCCGACGTGGCCGTGCTGCCCGACGGCCGCGTCGTGCTCGCTGGCCGCGCCGGGGCCGACGCCGTCGTGATCCGCCTCACGGCGACGGGCGCGCTCGACGCCACGTTCGGCACGGCCGGCGTCGTGCGGCTCCCGCTCGGCGGGCCGCGGGCGGTCTTCACCGCCGTCGCCGTGCGCCCCGACGGCTCGGTCCTCGCCGCCGGCGCGACGCAGGACGTCGACGACACGCCCACCGGCGCGGCCCTCGTGCGGCTGACGGCGGCCGGCGTGCCCGACGCCACGTTCGGCACAGCCGGCATCGTCCGCGAACTCGTCGCGGCCGCGAGCGCCTTCTCGGACCTCGTGGTGCAGCCCGACGGCCGGATCGTGGCCACGGGGCAGGCCGAGGACGCCGCGAGCGGCGACAGCCGCTTCGTCGCCGTGCGCTACCTCGCCACCGGCGCGCGCGACGCCGCCTTCGGCACCGGCGGACGGACATCGCCGGCCGCCATCACCGCCACCGGCGACGCGGCCGCGCTCGACGGGCTCGGCCGGCTCGTCGTGACGGGCACGGCGAGCACCGGCTTCTTCGACGGCGAGATCCGGACCGCCCGCCTGACCGCGACGGGCGCGCTCGACACGTCGTTCGGCAGCGGCGGCGTCGCCGTCGCGCCGCTGCCGGTGGGCTTCAACCTCGGCCTCGCCGTCGTGGCCGACGCCGGCGGCCGCGCGACCGTCGGCGGGGCCGCGATCGACTTCACCACGGGCACGGCCAGCCTCGTGCTCGTCCGCTACACGGCGGCGGGCGCGCTCGACGCCTCGTTCGGCAGCGGCGGCGTCGTTCAGACCGACACGTTCGCCGCGCTCGCGGTCGCCTTCGACCTCGCGCTCCAGAGCGACGGCAAGCTGCTCGTCGGCGGCACGGCCGGGACCGACACGGAGGCCACGTTCCTGCTCGCGCGCTACACCGCCGGCGGCGCGCTGGACCCGGCCTTCGGGACGGGCGGGCGGACGCTGTTCAACGTCGGCGAGGTCGACACGGCGGTCGCGCTCGCGTTCGAGCCGACCGGCCGCGTCGTGCTCGCGGGCCTCACCGGCAACGACGACCAGACCCAGACGCGCGTCGCCGTCGCACG
>JAYWIE010000058.1:0-19992 GCA_043789155.1 Rubricoccaceae bacterium
GTTCCCGCCGGCCGGCACGTGGACCGGTCGGCGGGAACGCTCCCCCCGCTTCGCTCTTCGTCTCCACCATGCACGCCCGCCGGTTCAGGCGGGCGCGCGCCCGGCGGGTTCGTCAGGGTGCAGTTGCCTCGACGCGATCGAGGAGGTCGCGCGCGATCCGGTCGATGGCTGTGAGTTCGCGGCCCAGCACGCTGTCGTCGTCCCCCGCCCAGCCCTTGAGGTAGGGAAGACTCGCGCGGGACGTGTCGAGCCCGAGGGCTGCGAGCGCGACGTAGGCCGCGCCCTCGGCCTGGAGCTCCCGACGGGCGGTCGTCGACTTTTCGTCCCCGTCCGCCCTCGCGGACGGGTCGTGGGCGAGCGCGTGGCAGAGCTCGTGGGCCAGCGCGGCCGCCCGGTCGGCCGGCGAGAGCGAGCCGGACACGGTGATCGTCTTCCGAGCGAACGAGCACTGCCCGTCGGCGTAGCCCGCGTCGCCGTACACGACGGTGTAGCCGAGAGGCACCGCCGCGGCCTCGAGGCGCAGGACGAGGCCGGCCGGGTCGTCCGCGTTCAGGCGCGGCGAGGGCGGCGTGTACACGAGCGCGCTCCCTGCGACCGCTTCGGTCTGGGCGTAATCGAAGACGGTCGCCGTCCGGAAGCCGACGACGGCGCGGTCGCCCTCGGCCTGCGCGGTCGCGCCGGGCGCGGTCGCGCCTACCGAGGCGTCGGGGCGGTCGAGCTTCCGCGTGACCGGGGCGAGGATCGTCAGGCCCCTCTCTCCTTTCCGGACCTGCCGGCCGTGCGCCTGCCACGCGCGGTAGCCCATGCAGTGCCGCGCGTCCGGCCGCTGGCACCAGATGAGGACGGCGTTGTTCAGGCTGTAGTCGTGGAAGTGGGCCCGGAAGGCTAGGAAGCGGGCGAGCGCCTCGGGATCCTCGCGGACGCCCGCGAGCCCGGCTGCGAGCACAGCGTGCGCTGCGCCCAAGCGGTCCTCGCGGGACGTCGGTCCGTGGGGCGTGGAGAGGTCGGAGGTGGGGGCCGTCTGGAGGTCTGCGTTCATCGGTGTGCTGGAGGGGCCGAACGCACGCGAGGCCGAGGCCGCAGCGGGCCCCGGCCTCGTGGTCCGGCGGTGGAGTTGGACTGGCCGGGCAGCCGTCCGCGTGGTCAGGCGGCCTTCCGGCGAGCCAGCGCCGGCACGACGAGCCGGAGGTCCGACCGCGAGCCGTCGCCGCTCGCGGCCAGCGCCGTGACGACCGGTGCCGCGACGTCGCCGTGGCCGGAGGCCCGGAGCGCCTCGGAGAGGGCGACGATCGCCGGGCCGACGCCGCCGAAGACGACGTTGACGCCGAGCGTGTGGCCGTCCGTCTCGTGCCCAGTCACGCGGCCGAGGTGGACCGTGAGCCCGAAGGGCACGAGCGGCCGCACCCACGGGACGTGCTTCGGCTGGACCTCGCCGAGCACCTCGTCGCCGACGAGCACGCGGACGCCCTCGGTCGTCACCGTGCAGGTTTCGAGCCGCTCCCACCGGTCGTAGCCCTCACGGACGAGCGTCCAGAGCCGGCGCTGGTGCTCGCGGACGCCGACGAGCTTCGACGGGACGGCGAAGCCGGACGCCCCGGCCGCGACGGAAAAGCAGGCCGACGCGAGGGCCTTGTCGAGGAGCGTCTCGGGCCGCATCCGGGCCCGCCCGGTGGCGAAGTCGAGCCAGCGGACGGCCTCGGCCGCGACGCGCCGGGCGGACACCTCGGCAGGCGTCTGGCCGGGAGCCGGCACGGACAGGAGGTGAGGGTACTGGCGCGTCGTGGGACGCCGGGTGGGCGTTGCGAGTGCGTTCATGGCGTGGGGACCTCTCCCCGGACGGGGACGGACGTCCCCAGAGTTGGTAGCCCGGCCGGGTCCTTCCCGGCCGGGGCGAGCCGTATCCGGTGCCTGGAGGCGGCGCCGGGTTGGCCCACACCTGTGGCGGGCCACCCCGGCGGCCGCCGCGAGGCCGCTGGCGTGTTCGGTCAGACGGGGAGTCCAAATCCCTCTGAGGAGACGCCGCCCGCGCGCGTCTCCGGCAGGTCGGACGGCTCGGGGTAGGCGGACGGGCGGCCCGCGCAGGCGTCGTCGTAGCCGCCGAGGTAGCCGTCGGGGTCGAGGGGCGCGCCGCGGAGGTCGGCCTCCCCCAGCCAGCACCGCGTCGGGCGGTTCTCGGGACCGTCGGCGAGGCCGTGGCCGTAGCCGAGCGCGTACGCAGCCTCGTACAGCGTGTCCTCGTAGTCCGCGGGCGGGCAGCGGCACCCGACGAACGTGTTGCAGCCGGGGCAGTAGTCGGTTGGGTCGCAGAGGACGAGCGCAGCCGGCGTGGCACCGCGGCCGGCGTAGACGAGAGGGGGCATGGGTCAGGGGCCGCGTCGGGCCCGACGTCGCTCCTGAGGGGACCGCCTGGCGCGGCGAGGGAGCGTTCCCGCCGGCCGGCACGGGTCTCGTGCCGGCGGGAACGCTCCGGTAGGGCCGAGCAAACCGTTCGCGCCGGGAAGCCACCGGCCCGGCGCACGGGCCCGGCGCAGTGTTTCGAAACGCGAAGCGCCCGGCGGCCTCCGGGGCCGCCGGGCTCGGGCTCAGTCGGACTCGTAGTCGGGATCCGAGTCGTCGGGCTCGTCTGCGTCGCAGACCGTCCGGCCGTAGCCGGCAGTGCATCCTGGGGCCGTGTCGAGGTAGCTCACCCGGTAGGCGTACGGGCTCTCTTCGGCCACCGCGTGCGCGTCCGCCCACGCGGCTCGGTCGTCGGCCCAGTCGAGCCAAGCGGCTGCGGCCTCGTGCGCCCGGCTGATCGCGACGGTGACCTCGTTCGCCATACCGCCGGCGACGTGGTACCGGAGGACCGTCCCGGTCCCGTAGGCGTCGGACTCGTGCCGGACGAGAGGTGCGACCCAGAGAGCGTCTGCGGCCAGGAGCTTGCCGAGCAGGTGCTTCGCCGTGTGCGTTCCGGTCCGGTCGGCCTCTTCGAGGTAGATGTGGACCTCGTCGACCAGGGCGTCGTCGAGGGGGCCGTCCCAGGCCCCGGGCTCAGTCACGAGTCCCGCCTCGGCCACGACGATGCGAGCGACGAGTTCGGGGTAACGCTCCCCCGCGGCTACGCGGGCCGCGAGCCGGGCGAGCCCGGCAGGCTCGGGCGCGTCGAGGCGTGCCGAGAAGACGAGCGACCGGGCGCGGAGCGCGAAGCTGGCCCCCAGGGCGTCTTCCTTCGCGTGGTACGGGCTGAAGGCCGGGCAGGCCGAGCGGCGGAGCCGGGAGGCGAAGCGGAGCCACGTCCGGGCCTGAGCGTAGTGCGGACGGGTGCGATTTGTACGGATCATGACGGTCCTCGAAGAGGAATGTGACGGCCGTGACCCGGGGACCGGAGTGGTCCCCGCCTGCCAGCGGCCATCCCCCCTGGCAGGCGTAAGGGCGGACAGGGCGGCGACCTCGCGGCCCCGAACCGTCCTCGGTTCGTCGGACCGTCCCCGGTCCGTTTGGGCCCGGAGCACCCGTCGTGCTCCGAGAGGTCGACCGCCCGGTTGAGTCCAGGTGGAGCGCCCCCGCGCGGAGCGACCGTCGAGAAAAGCCGTCGGCGGCTTTTGTCGTCGCAGCGCGAGCGCGGGGCCGAACGACCTGGACGCTGTCCGCCCGTCGCCTAGATTGTCTAGACCGCTGCCAACACCCCCGCCCACCCTCTGCCGGCCCGCCCGGAAGCGTGCGACCGGGCTCGGGCCGGTAGGGGAAACCCGCCGGGGCGGACGCCCCGGACCGTTGTCCGGCCAGCCCCCCGAGCGTGTGGCCGCCCAGTGGTCCTTGGGCCTCTCACGGCCCGGCAGCCCCCGCGCAAGTGGGCTAGGTCCCACTCGGCAGTCAATCCGCTTCGTGGAAGAGCGTGCCTGGCTCCCACGGGGCATCGGGCACGCCCAGCCGCTGGACCTGCCACCCAGCGGCTCGCAGAGCCGCCTCCTGCGCGCGTCGCCTTTCGGCCTTCATCCGCGCCTTGACCACGCGCGAGGACTCGTACGCCCGCTTGCGGCTCACCGGCCCGGCGTCGTCGGGGGGTAGCGGCGGCGCATCTGGACCGTTCCCGGGTGGACCGGGAACGGTCCACCCGTAGACCTGCGGCTTGGCCGAGACGGCGCGGGCATACTCCTCGGCGGCCACGAGCGGCGCGCGCTGCGTCAGCCGCCGCCAGAGGCGCAGGCGGCGGACGCGGTGCTTGGCCTCGTCGCTCCACCGGACGGGCTCGCGCGCGGGCTTAGTGCTGAACGACGTCACCGTGTAGCTGTACGGCCTGAGGCCGCTGGGCAGGAGAGGTCGCCCGCCCGCGAGCGGACCGCCCACCCAGACGCGTGGCTGAGCGAGCCACGTCTCGTGCAGTTCGGGCGGCGTGCGGCTCGTCTCGGCCTCCACCGACAGCACGACCTCGGGCGTGCCGGGCGGCCGGTGCACGGAGCACGTACCCAGCCAGCGTAGCGTGTGGACGTAGCCCCTCGCGGACGCCAGCACGCGCGTGCGCCCGGCGCTCATGGTGCCTCCGCGGCCGAGACCTGCGCGCGCGGGCCGACTTCGTCCCCGCAGGCTTCCTCGTAGAACGCGCCGTAGCAGAACGCTCCGATCCGGCGCAGCTCGGCGTCGCGGTACCGGTTCCACGCGCGCGGCGAGAGGCCCAGTCCGCCCGCGCTGAGCGCGGCCGCGGCCAGGAAGTCCTTGAAGAGGCGGGTTGCGACGTGGAGGTCGGCGCTGCCGGCGCTCCGCGCCGCGTCCGCACCCAGCCGGCCCCGCATCCAGTCGTAGAGCCGCTCGATCTCCGGGTCACTCAGGCGCTGCGCGGCGTCGAGGGCCGCGTGGTGCCGGACGACGCGGCGGGCGTGCTCCAGCATCTCCGGCTTCCGCATCGAGCTGTAGAACCGGCCTCCGAACTGCGCCCAGAGACCCACGCCGTACTCCTCGATGACGGCCGCGAGGCGGGCCTTCGGCAGAGTCCCCAGCGAGTGCCAGACGGGGCGGTACACCAGGGCCGGCAGGCCGGTGTCGGGTGCAGGAGCCGCCTCTGAAGCGAGACCGGGCTCCTCGCCCTCGTCCCCACCCTCGTCCGGGCCTGTGGCTGTCGGGGCGTCCGGAGGCGGCGCCCCAGCCCGCGAATCGTCTCGGGCAGCCGGGGGCACCGGGTCGTCCAGGAGCTCCACCTCGGCGACGAGGGCGCGGGCGGCGACCCACGACCGCCGGCACACGATGCCCCGCTTGGCGAGGACACGGCGCTGCCGCTCACCGTACCCGGACGGCGAGGAGTCCGCCCGGCGGTCGCAGAGCGTGAGGAAGTCGGTCCGCGACTGGAGTCGGAAGAGAAGGCCGGGGCACCGGGCCCGCTCGTGGAGCGCCCGGAACGCCTCGAAGACGCGCCACTCGCGCGCGGCCGTGCCGAGCGCGGCGAGTTCCCAGTCCTCGGCGGGTGCGTCCGCAGCGCGGCTGCGTAGGCGGCCAAGAGACGCGGTGGCGGACGCGCGCGACGCCTCCGCCCACCCTGTGAGGCGTTCCAGGACGAGGCGGTTGCAGGCCGTGATCTGGCCCGCGAACGGGTCCGGGGGCAGGACAGGAAGCGCGAGCAGGCGCTCGGCGCCTCCAAGCGTGACGTTGGGTGCGCACGTGGACGGCCGGGCGGACGTGCGTTCGATGGCGGGCAGGGCAGACATATCGACCGGGCTGGAAGGCTCCTAGCGCGGCGTCCGGCCGTGTGCCGGGGCCGCTTCTCGCCCCCGGAAGCGGCCCCGGCACGGCATCGCCGTGGGCGCGGTACGGTCGCGCCGCGGGCGCGTCCCCAGCCGGGCTGCTCCGGCCCAGCCCTTGGCCGCAGGAGCAAATGGATTGTGCCGGAGCCGCTCTGTCACTACACTTCCCGAGAACCACAGTTACACAGCTCTGAGCCGGCTCTCATCGACCGAGAAGACGAACGGGCCGCGCTCGAGCGGCTGGCCGACTCAGGCCGGCCGCACCTTGCCCTCCTCACCAGCCGCCGCCGGGTCGGGAAGACGTACCTGCTCGCGCACGCGTGGGGCGAGCGGACCTCGTTCTACTTCACCGCCTCGAGGACGACGCCGGAGATCAACCGGTGCCAGCTCGTCGAGGACCTCGCGGCGTGGTCGGGCGAGCCGCTCCGCGCCGAGGACTACCCGACGTGGCGGGCCGTGTTCAACC
Organism: Rubricoccaceae bacterium; assembly: GCA_043789155.1. Lineage (GTDB taxonomy): Bacteria > Bacteroidota > Rhodothermia > Rhodothermales > Rubricoccaceae > DASVSE01. The sequence goes on from JAYWIE010000058.1 coordinate 6,178, forward strand.
TGCTCCTGGACCTTCCGGGGCGGGGCATCCTAGGACGGAGTGCACCGGGCACGCTCGTGGTCGTGCTCGACGAGTTCCAGTACCTCGGCGACGGCGACTCCGGCGCGGCCGAGGTGGCCTCCGAGCTTAACGCGGCCTGGGAGCGGCGCCGGGAAACGCAGCCGCTCCTGCTGGTCCTCGCCGGGTCGGCCGTCGGGACGATGGCGGCGCTCGCAGGCGGCGGCGGGCCGCTCTACAGGAGGTTCTCGTGGTACGGCCGGCTCCGGCTGTTCGGGGCCTGGCACGCGGCCGAGATGGCCCCGTTCGAGGACCTCCGCGAGGGGCGCTCGCGTACGGGGTCTTCGGCGGAACGCCGCGCTACCTCGCGGCAGTCGACGCGTCACGGCCCGTAGCAGAGAATGCGGCCGCGCTGCTGCTCGACCCTAGGGGCGAGGTCCGGATGCTCGTCGAGACCGCGCTCGAGCAGGAGGAGGGGCTCCGCGACGTCTCGAAGTACCGCGCCGTCCTGCAGGCCGTCGCCGGCGGACGCACGACCCGGAACGAGATCGCGCAGCGAGCCGGGCTAGCCAACGACCGCGCGCTGCGGGACAAGCTGGACCGGCTCGTCGAGCTGGGGTACGTCGAGACCCGCCAGAACCTCGACGCGGGCCCGACCGACGCCGTCCGCTACGGCGTCGCCTACGCGGCCTTCCGGTTCTACGAGCGGGTCGTCGAGCCGAACCGGTCGGTTCTGGAGCTCTACCCGGCGGCGCGGGTGTGGGCGGGCTCGGTCGCGCCGCACCTCGACGCGTACATGGGGCACGAGTTCGAGCGGATCGCAGCCGAGACGTACGTGCGGCGCTCGGACGCGCTCGGGCTGCCGCTCGTCGCCGAGTGGGGGCGCTGGGAGGGGGTGGACCGCGAGCGCCGGCCGGTCGAGATTGACGTCGTCTCGCGGCTGGCCGGCGGCGGCGTGCTCACGAGCAAGGTGAAGTGGGACCAGAGTCTGGCCGGGCCGTCCGTCCACGCGGCCCACGTCGACAAGCTTCGCCGGATGGCCGCGTCGGGGCGGGCGTGGGCGCACGAGGCGCTCGCGCCCGGGGCACCGCTGCTCTACGTCGCTGCGGCGGGTTTCACGGAAGGCTTCCGCGTGGCCGCCGAGGCCGACGGCCGCGCGGTCACCTGCTGGGCGCTCGGCGACCTCTACGGCGGCTAAGCACCATGAAGGCTACGCATCGTAGAGGCTACGACGCGTAGCTGTGCGGTCCGGGGGGGTTAGACGGCCGCCCCGTCAGCCGTCCACGCTCCCGCCGCGGAGTTCGACGACGGGCGGGTACCGGGTCATAGACTGGAGCACGCCCTCAGCCCGCGCACCCTTCATGACGAAGGCGATGGCGAGCAAGTCAAGGTCCGGGTCTTGGAGCGTCTCGGCGATGCGCCGCCAGACGCCGTTTGGGCTCCAGCGGTCGAGCCGCCAGACCAATATGACGTCTCCGTCGCTGGCGTAGTCCTCGCCTCGGCGAGGACGGGCCGGTCGGCGCGTGCGCCCGAGGCGCGCTCCTCGAAGACGCGCTCGCAGCCGCCGCGGCCGAGCGTGTCGAGCTAGAGTGCGGGGTTCTGGTCCGAGGTCGAGACGCGGGCGTAGCCGATGAGCGTGGTGGGCGCGCGTCCGGCGCGGTATCATCCGGAAAGATATCGCCCGGGTGTTTGCCGGATGTTGATTTCCGTTCTGGTTTCAGAACGTCGTACGACAGATTGAGAGTCGATTCATCCGAGCACCTCGGCGTGTCCGGGAAATGGTCGTTTATTGAACGACTCATCGGACAGGTCATCATTAAAGAGGATTCCGCCTCTCCTACCGGATGGCCCCAGCCAGGTCGAACATCGGGAGGTAGAGTGCGACGAGGATGAATCCCAGGACTGCGCCGATCACGATGATCATGACGGGCTCCATGATGGTCATAATGACATTCACACTGTCGTTGATTTCCTGATCATAGTGCTCGGCGAGGTGAAGTAGGACTACGTCAAGCTCCGCCGTCTCTTCCCCGACGGCGAATAGCTGGACAACGAGCCGCGGAAAGTGTCGACTTGCACGAGCCGCTTCGGCGAGCGGCCTCCCCGATACCACAGCGTCCTTTAACGCCTTCACGTCCTTGCGGAGTTGGGTGTTGCGAAGGGCATTGCCGGCCATTTCGAGTGACGGGACGAGTCCAATCCCTGACCCCAAGAGCGTCGAGGTCGTTCGGCAGAGCTGAGAGAGAAACACCTTGGTGAAGAACGTCCCCGCTAGAGGGAGCTTGAGCATGAGAGTATCGAGTCTATTTCTCACCGCTCCAACGCGGAGCACCCGAAAGACAGCTCCGGTAATCACAGACACTGTCAAGAAGATCATTAGAGCGTTCTCCCTCATGAGCCCGCTCGCCCACAGGACGAAGCGCGTCGGACCTGGAAGCTCATGACCGAACGACGAGAAAATGTCGGCAAAGGTGGGGACGATTACTGTTAGAAGGAAGACGACTGAAAAGAACGCCACTGCCACAACGAGGGCTGGGTACGTGAGCGCGAGCAGGAACTTGCGGCGGATGGCAGCCGATTTCTCGAGATGGCTCGCCGCCCGTAGCAGGAGAGGGCCAAGGTTGCCGCTCATCTCCCCGGCCCGTACGAGATGGACTAAGAAAGGGTCGAACACATGGTTGGAAGCCGCGAGTGCATCTGCCAGTGGAACGCCGGTGCGGAGCGCTCGGGCAGCTTCTGCGCCTGCGGTGCTCACCCGGCGGTCTCGACTCTGAGCAGCGGCAGTCTCGACCGAATCGGCGAGAGAGACCCGGGCCGACACCAGTAGCGCGAGGGCTCGGCTGAACTCGGCGACGGGTGCGAGGGGTACCCGTCGGTGGAGAGCACCTGTCTTAGCTAGCCGGTCAGGGACGGTGCTGTTCTTACCATGTACCGTAGATCCAGATGGGGCTGCAGCTGACGGGGTGACGACGAAAGGGATCATGGCAAGTCCCAGGCGGAAGACGGCCGGACGATGACGGCCCCGATTGACTCCAAGGTGCGTCTGCCGAGCTTGACGGAGACACGGGCGCGGACGATCCGAGGAGTTGATGGGACGAGATTAGACTCGTGAGGCAAAACGAATATGTCGATTTCGGCGTGCACATCGTCGCCGTTGAGTCGCTGACCGTTCCGTGTGACGTTGCCTCGGCTCGACTGGAGGACGACTTCGTGTTCTGCAGAGCTCCCAGAGACGCTATCAGCACGGCCTCTGTAGGCTGGCATTGAGAGGACCCATGTGCTGTCGGCAGTCCTCTCGACCGAAGCAGCCGCTGCGAGGTCCTGATCAACGGTCCTGGACACCTGCTCGAAGGCGTTGACGAGAGTCGTCTCCCCCTGCCACACCTTGAGCGCCCTGAAACTGCCAACTGCAAGGGCCATCGCAAAGCCGAGCGCGAGGACGCTGAGAACTAGCGAGACCGACAGCTCGACGAGCGTCTGCCCTCCCTCATCCTCAACAATGCGGTTTTGGCGTGCGAAGCCTGCGAGTTGCGGGGTCAGTCGGTCACGCATGGAGCGACCAAAGATGTGAGGGTGCGTCCGTTTCGGTCGGTCACGCGGACGGTGACGACGCGGACCCCCTGGAACGAGCCTATCTCATTGGTCAGGCTCCACCGGACGGACGAAACATCGGAGGGAGTCGAGTCAGGGGGAGGGGAAGACGCCGAGCATGTGGCTCGGCTTTCCTCGGCCGCGGCGGCCGCGGCCCTCGTTGCGAGCGCGAGGTCAGCCGGGCCATGTGCGAGGGTGACCCGCAGGAGTGCGGCAGCAAGTGGAGCCACCGTCGCGACGAGCAGAGCAATGGCGACGAGAGGCTCGATGATGGTTGTCCCCTCGTCCTCGACGATGAGGGTGCGTAAGGCGTCACGGTGAGCCGTAGGACTGTGAGTCATGGGCTAGAGGAGTCAGGGGACCACCAGGCGACGCGGAGCCGGGTGCTCAGGGCCGAGCGCTCGAGTGCAGAGATGGGGACTACGAAACCGGGCGGACGCCCAGAAAGGTCAACGGATGCGTCGACGAGCCAGTTGTGATAGGTCGTGAACCCTCGCTCGAGAATGGCCCCAGGCGCAGCCACGGACCCGTCGATGTGACCGAGCAACTCGACGGGCGCGTCGCTGAGCACGGCTCCCCGGACCCGCGCGTCCTGATCAACCCTGACGGACGCTCTCTGGAAGGTCGCGCGAGGGTCCGCGCGAGAGACGAGGACGGTCCCGTCGAACGTACTCCCGGGTTTCATGTCCACCCCGCCCCAACTCCCCTCTGCGACATCTGCGCGCGCGTAAGCTGCAGACGGGTAACGAGGGCCGGCCCCTCTGAGCAGCGTCACCGACTCGCGAGCGACGAACTGCCCTGAGCAGGTCACTCCGCGACCAATGACGACGGCCGCCCCACTCACAAAGAGGCCATCTTGGCCACTCATCGGACCCTCGATAACGAGCGTATCAGTCGCGGCGAACGTCGAGCCCTCGGCGAAGAGAAGTGGCCCCCTGAGGTTGAGGCGTCCGTGAACCATTACAGCAACTGGATGGCTCAACAGGGCATCACCTCCGACCAGGACGAGGTCGCCCTCCTGCACGTGGAGTGGAAGTCCCTCGGCTAACCGTACGGAAACGCCTCTACGGATGTCGGTGAGGAGTTGGTCGTAAGGCCCGACAGCGGCATCGAGCCGGAGCCCTGCGGGCGGACGCTCAACCGGTCCGGCCACGCTACCTGTAAACGGAGCCCCCTCGATGGGCTCGAAGCGCACGGTCCCTCTCTCCGTCCAGACCGGGCCGATGATCCGGGTCGAGCCCGCCATGACGAACTCGGTACCTCCGGCAAGCAGGGCGAGCGCGGCCTGGCCGATCTGGCCGGGGTCAGCCCCGATGATGGCGTTGCGGTGTTGTACTTGGTCGCCGACCTGAGCCTCGGCCGCTACTCGTAAATAGGCACCGTGCGCGCGAATGTGGAGTGTTACGAGGGCACTTCCCAATCCCGGCGTAGGGCCGGACGGGCGCCAGGACACGTCCTCTTCGAGCTGGGCCATAGCCTCGTAGACTCCAGCTTCGGCCGCGTAAGCAGCCTGACGCTGGAGCTGGTCACGAACGACGAGGTGGCTCTGTGCCATCCCGACGAGCACGACGGCCCCAAACAAGGTGTAGACGAGAATGACGACCATAATCGCGCCGAGCAGAGCCCCGCCATGCTCGTCGCGACTGGCTAGCCGAAGACGTTCAGAGTGCCTTGCCAGAGCTGTGGTCGTCCTGGGTGCCACTACTGTGGGTAGATGGTCGCGAACGGGACGGCCCATGCGGCAACCCAGCCAGCGGCGATAAATGGGGCGAACGGGACCTCCACTGGGAGTGGATGCCCGAAAGCCCGGTGAGCAGCGCCGAACAGAGCCACGAAGACCGCACCGAGGTATAGGATCCAGAGGGCGTTCCACCCCACGATTAGTCCCAGGACGGCACCGAGCTTGACGTCCCCCATTCCCATACCCGGCCGCCCTTTGCTCCACTGGCCAGCGACACGTACAACAAGGAGGGCTGAGGCGACGGCAATCGCAGCGAGGGCCGGCTGGAGTAGAGAGAGCCCATCCAGAACGCGGATGAGGAAGCCGAGCACCGCGCCGGCTCCGACGATCTCGTTTGGCACGACCCGGAAGCGGATGTCGGCGCGGGCAGCCAAAACGAGGAGCGCTGCGGATGTGGCGGCAAGGGCCCCTCCTGGCATAAGGCAGATGCCGACAAACCCGGTAGCACACACAATGACGGCGGCGGTAGAAGTGTGCGTCCACCGCGGTTCCGCCGGAGCGCCGCCGAGGATGTGGGACGCAGTCGCGCGAGCGAGTAAGACCTGCTCAGCGAAGGCGAACAGGGCACTCCCTCCTGTAGCGAGCAGGAGTATGTGAGTGTAAGGCATCGTCAGTCAGGAGTGCGGATCCGGATAGCGCCGGCCTGGTCCACCTCCCACACGTTGAATGTGCCGTCGTGATCGAAGTCGGCGATTGATGTAGCGGTCGCGACGAACCCTGAGGGATCAGCACTCTCGACGGCGATCCGGTAGCGGGCTGTTCCTCCTTCCGTGACGAGAGGCGTTTGTTCGAAGCCGATCTGGTCGAGGTTTGTGGAGTATGAGTCCGTTGCGTAGAGCTGGGACTGCTCGAGCGTGTGTACTTGGCGGAGCATCATCTTGGCCTCCGTCATCTTCGCGTCTGAGATAACGCGCATAAAGCGGGGGAGCGCCAGCAGTGCGAGGATGCCCACGATGACGAGGACGATCATCAGTTCCGTAAGGGTAAACCCACGTTCCTCAAGGATGGCTACGTGGAGTCGCTTGGGGGAATGCTTCATGGGAGGGTGCGCTACGGCGAGAGGTTACGGATTAAAACCTGGGGGTGAAAAACTGAGGGTATAGCTGCGTGGGCCGTCAACGAGAACGACGGCATCCGAATTGACCCTTACGACATCGAAACCGGCGATCGTCTCGCCGGCTCGTACAGAGATCGACTCTCCTGACAGGTCCTGCAAGAGGGCTGAATGGCCCACGACACCTGCGAATGTGAACGGGGGCGGCCCAAGGTTTAGAGGTGCCTCTACTCCTTGTGGGCCATTGGCCATGGGAAAGTCGGCAGGGAGATCCAGTGGTGTCTCTTCCCCCATCTCCTCTTGGACTTCGAGTGGGATGCTCTGCGCGTAGTCTGTCGTGTCAGCTGACGGGTGGTTAATATTGACGCCTGCTGGGGGTGAGAACGGGTCACGGCCCGGGTCTGCGTAGTGTGAAGCGACGGTAGGCTCAGCGACGACGTGAGGAGGCACTGCGGCGACTCCTGGCCCAGCTGCATTGGCGACCGCGTAGACGTTGTAGCCCCAAACGGTGGCGCAGATCGCCCCGAGTCCTAGAATGAGCCCCTTCCGTTCGTGCCAGTCGTTGGTCATGGAGCGGGAGGAGGTTGGGCAAGCACGACGTACGTCTCGGCCGATCCCTGGAGGAGCTGAGAACCTGTCGTCGCGCCTGCACCGGGTGCGGTAGCCTTGGGCTCTAGACGGAGACGGCGGACCTGAGTTTGGAGCGGAGCCTGCTCGATGAGAGACAAGAAGAAACCGATGTCGTTGTAGGCCCCCGTGAACTCCAGATGGAGCGTCCATGCCACGTCTGAGGAGGGATCGGGGACTGGCCGGATCGAAACGAGGTCAACGTGCATGGCCGACGCCGCGGAATGGAATACCCGGACGATGTCGGACGGCTTGCTAGGCTGGGGACCCGCCTCAGTCTCTGAGGTCTTGAGGGCAGCCGTCCGCGCTCTGGTCCTAGCGACCTCTTCAGGAGTGGCGCGGGCGATCAGTCTTTGCGTCTGCTCCACGCTAGCGGTATCAGCCCAAGCCTGCCGGACTAGACCGTTGCCGGCGGTGCCACCCGCGACGACGAACATGAGGAGGCCAGCGAGAGCGACCCCGTTCCATGCGGTGGCGGATAGGCGGCCGGGGAATGATGTGGTAGCATTCATAGTGCTGACGTCTCATCAGAGCCGCTGCGAGAGTGCCCTCCGATTCCTGTCGACATGCGGAACCGTCGGAGAGATGCTGGTTCGAAGCCGTCCGGAGAGACAAGAGCACCGGACTCGTCGAGTCGCGCACTCCCGAATGAGGATGCCGCGTCGAGACGGTCGAGAAGCTGGGCGACGGCCTCGTCATCAGTCGCCTTACCCTCGATGTCCACCGACGACACATCAGCGCGGTACGCAAGCCGGTCTAACCAGACGTCGTCGGGAAGAGCAGACGCAAGGTCGTAGAGGATCATGCTGGAGGCTGGCCCGGGGCGGTTGGGAGCCTGCGCCTTTGGCCTCGATGCCTGTGCGAGATCGCGCTCAGCGTCGCGAAGCTCAAAGACACGGTCATCGGCGGCGAGTAGTTCAGCCCGTACAGCAGCCGCATCCCGAGCAGCTGAAACCTTCCATCCTGCCGCCATGAGCAGCGGTACGGCGAGGACGAACACGCCGGAGAGGAGCACCGATGCTGCTCGCCCTCTGGCCTGTGCCGCACGGCCAGCCTGCGCTCCCGCAGGGCCAAGGAACGAGGCTGAGCGTTCCGGTTCCATAGCGACGAGGGCAAGCACCGCCGCCAGGCCAAACCCTGGGGGAAGCTCGCTGCCACGAAGAGGAATGCCAGCGGGAGTAGTGCGCAGGTAGCCTGAGGTAGAGACATCCGGTGAGCCCGAGAGTTCGTCTGGAGTCTCCGGGTCCTCTCCTCCAGCTCCGACGACGACGTTAACCGAGTCGCCTCGTCCGGCCTCGCTCGTGGCTGTCGAATACCCTGATGTAAGCCCGGCGACGACGCCGTCATGAGCCGAAACGACGGTGACTTCGCCAGGCTCGACGACGAGAGCGGTGCCTTCCTCTATAAACTGCGCGACCGCCGCCCATGGCGATACGACGGCTGCGGGGACCAGACCGGCCTTGAGCAGCAGGGCCTGTCGGTCCGTTACTGCTACCTGCGAGGCGAGGTCGAGAGCCGTGCCCCCCGACTCTCCACTATGCGGCGAAGCCTCTTCCGGATCCAGAGGTGACGTCAGCGCACGAGCATGGACTGCTAGGTCGGTAGGGTCTCCAGCGATCCCGGCACGGTGAAGTTCGCTGAGGAGCCAGTCGTGGTGAGCGTTGGAGTCCTCAGGGAGTGCTCCTCGGGCGACGAGGTGACGGACGAATACAGCATCGACGTGAACCGCTGTTGCCGTACCACGCGCCCGCTGACGGGCGACGATCGCCTCCAGCGCGGCCTGTTCGTCGTCACCAGTCGGCTCCGCATCTACAGCACGTAGGCGTGGTGCCTTAACCGAGCCGTCAATGCAGACCCAGCGGACGTAACCGTCCACGATGTGGACGCCGGCCGCAGAGACAGAGAGAGGGTGTAGAAGACGCATCGTTCAGTGGTCGAAGACAGATCGGCGCGGCGTAGGCGTGCCTACCTCTTCCCCGCTGAGGTTTAGATCTTCGCGGAGCCGGGTCCACCGCGCAGCGTCGTCCGCGTCCCCGTAAAAAACATGGGGGGTGAGGTAGATGACGAGCTCGGTGCTTCGGGACGTCGTGCTCTCGCTTCGGAAGAGCCTCCCGAGTAGCGGGATGCTGCCGAGAAGGGGAACCTTGTTGTACGTCCGTGAGCTTCCTTCTTGGATAAGGCCTCCCAGAATGATCGTCTCGCCGTCGCGGAGCCGAACGGTCGACTGGAGCACCCGCGTGTTGATCGTGGGGGGAGTCTCGGGGTCGAGCTGGCCGACGGGGGTCGAGAATTCGGGTTTGATCACGGCCGTGACCTCGCCCGTCGCCGTGACGTAGGGCGTGATCTCGAGCCGGACGTTGGCCTCGATCTTCTCGAACCGCTCCGTCTGAACGGGATAGACATCGCCGCCCGTAGAGCCGATGGGTGTGTTAGTCCTCAGGATGTAGTACTGAGTCGTCCCGACCGAGATAGAGGCCGTGTGGCCATTGATAGTCGATATCTGGGGCCGAGACCGAACGCGGACGCGCCCGTCGCGCTCGAGGGCCCGGATGCGGAGGTAGAAGTCGTCGGGAAGCCGACCGATAGAGCCGACGCCAAAGAGGTCCGCGACCCCTTGGATAACCCGCGTCACACCACGACCATCTCCGCTCATTCGGATGCCGTCGTCAGTTCCGGTCTCGCCCCCGAATCGGGGCCGGCCTCCATGTGCGCTCGCCGCTGCGTCGGCTCCGAATCCGGCTGAGAGCCCGAGCTCGTAGAGGTCCGTGTCCTCGAAGTCGATGACGAGCGCTTCGATGAGGATGAGCGGAGATGGAAGATCGATCGATGCGAGAAACCGGCTGATCGCCGAGATCGAGGCGATGTGGCCTGTGACGACGACTCCGTTCTGTTCAGGAACGAGCTGGACACTCGCGCCCTCTTTGAGCGCATCCGGAATCATCTCGAAGGCTGATTCAGCCCTCAAGTGGCCGAGCCGAAGAAGGCGAGACTCGACTCCTCCGACGTCCGGCATTCCGATGACGAAGGCGTTTCCTTCGCGGTGATACGTCGCGTTCGACCTCCGCAGTACAACCCCAAGGGCCTCGTCGATCGAGAGGCCGGTGACCCGGGCTGTAACGGTTCCTTCGGGAACTTGGTAGAGGACGAGCTCGAGCCCAGCCTTCGCGACGATCTCCCGGAGAACGTCCGCAATCGGGACGCCGGCAACGTCGATCGAGACCCGCCCATCCGCGCCGACCTGTACGCCTGGTGACGGGCCGGTAGAGTAAACAGGTTGGGACGACTGCCCGTTGATCCTGTCGACAGTCCACACGCCGCCCTGGTTGGCGAGCGAGAAGCCGTTCCCTGTGAGGAGTGTCCGGAGGCCGCCCTCGAACGGGGCTTCGCGGAGCGACCCGCTGACTTGCCCTTCGACGCCCTGCCGGACGACGATGCTGACCCCGGCGGCGTTCGAGACGGCGCGGGCGAGCGCCGAGAGAGGCACCCCGGAGACGTCGAGCGTGAGCGTCCCACCGGTGGCCTCTACACCGATTTCCAGTGGAGGGGCAACTGTAAGTGCCGGTGGGCCGATCTGGAAGACGTCCCCGACTTGCCTGAGCGAGAGCCCGTTCTGGTTGGCGAGCGTGACGAGCGCATCGATCAGGCGGACGCCGGAAAGACTCGCCGTGACTGTCCCCCGAATGTTCCCGTCGATAACGAGCCCGAGACTGTGCTCGGCCGCGAGCGCCCGCAGCGTCGCCCGAAGATCTGCGCCGTTGACGTTGAGCACGGAGATCGTCCGGAGGGCTGCAGGAGGAAGCGTCGAGTAATCGATGTCGATGACGGCTCGGCCCGGAACGGTCGCGGCAGATGCCAAGGGCGAGTACGTATCGGCACCTAGGGACGCTGTGGGAGTGCCATAGCCCGGTGTCAAGAATGGGGAATTGTTGGGATCGGCGGGCGGTGGAACGTAGACGCCGTCTCCGGACTGCGTGGGAGTCGTCTGCGCGCTCGCCCCAACGACGGCGGTACCCCAGAGCATGAGAAGAAGCGCGCTGAGCCTGGAAGCAGCTCCGGCCCGGCCGAGTCTTGGCTGGCGATGCTCGGTTCGGCCTGAGTCTATCGTCAGGACGTCCGCGGTGAGGCGGTAGGTGCCGACGCCCTTCGGACCCGGCTCCCGGAGGAGCTGGGCGCGGACGACGCGGTCGACCTCGCTCGGTCCTTCGAGGTAACAGACCGGGACGCCCCGAAGCCGGCCCTGGACGGTTGTGAGGCTCACGGTCTCTCCGTCTTGAGAGACCGTGAGAACCCGGGCGTCGAAGTTGATGACGTCGGGAGTCATGGGCCCCGTCTCCCCTCTCCGCAGGCGTCCCGCTCCGTGCGCGACCACGCGGATGGCCAGGTTGGCTTTGAGCCCATGCCAGTCGCGGAGCGACCGGTAGCACGCCGCGTGGAGACGGCCGTTCGACGTCGTCCCGTCGCGGAGTCCGACGCGGACGACCTCGTCCGTACCCTCGGCGAAGGCTGCGAACGTAGCCTCGATGGCGTGCACGTCGTCCGGGCGTGGACAGAGCGTGCAGGACCAGACCTGAGTAGGGGTGTGATGCGCGCGCATGGCTCAGGAGGCAGTTGCTCGGAGAACCTCTTCGAGCGACGTTTCCCCACGCCGCACGACGTCGAGCGCCGCGTCGCGGAGAGGACGCCAGCCGGTGCGCATCGCCTCGGCTCGGAGCTCGTGGACTGGAGCCCGCCGTGCTGCGAGAGCCTGGAGCGACTCCGTCACGGCGACAACCTCGACGACGGCGAGACGTCCCCGGTAACCCGTGCCGCCGCACGAGGGGCACCCCACGGGACTGAAGGTCTCGGCGACATCGTCCAGACCGAGTTCGGCTGCGAGAGCCGAATCGGGGTGCTCCGGGCGCTTGCAGGCCGAGCAGAGCCGCCGGAGCAAGCGCTGTGCGAGCGAGAGGCGCAGCGCGGCGGCGATGAGAAACGGCTCGACCCCCATGTCCGTCAACCGCGTTACGGCCGAGATGGCGTCGTTCGTGTGGAGCGTCGAGAGGACGAGGTGGCCCGTGAGGGCCGCACGAACGGCGACGTCGGCCGTCTCGCGGTCGCGGATCTCGCCGACCATGATGACGTCGGGGTCCTGACGAAGGAACGACCGGAGAGCCTCGGGGAACCCGAACCCGATGTCGGGCCGGACGTGGACCTGGTTGACGCCCGGGAGCTGGTACTCGATCGGGTCCTCGGCCGTGATCACGTTGAGCCGCTCCCGGTCGAGTGACTGCAGGGCGGCATAGAGCGTCGTCGTCTTCCCGCTCCCGGTTGGGCCGGTGGCGAGGACCATCCCGTGTGGCGACCGGAGCGCTCGGCGAAGCGTGCCAAGGCTACCCGCGTCGAGGCCGAGCCCGTCGAGGTTCGGGGCCGCGGCGGCCCGGTCGAGAACGCGGAGGACGAGCTTCTCGCCGTGAGCCGTGGGGAGCGACGAGACGCGGAGGTCGACGTCACGGTCGCCGTGGCGAAGGTGGAGGCGGCCGTCCTGGGGACGGCGCTTCTCGGCGACGTCCAGCCCGGCGACGACCTTGAGGCGGGCGGCGAGCGATGGGGCCAGACGGACTGGGAGCCGGCCGACCGTGTGGAGCGTGCCGTCGAACCGGAAGCGGACGCGGAGGGCGTCGGCGTCGGGCTCGATGTGGACGTCGCTCGCGCCACGTTCGATGGCCTCGTCGAGGAGGGCATCGGCGAGTTCGACGGCTGAGCCGACTGGCCACGACCGCTCCGTCAACCCCGGGCCTCGTGGGCCGTCCAGAACCGGAGGGGCGGAAGCGCTCGAGACAAGCTCCGGAGCTGTCCCAGGGTCGACCGGGACAATCGTTGGGTGCGTCCCTATCGAGAAGGCAATCTCCCGGATGGCCGCCGCGCTCAGAGGGGTGGCAGCCCCGAAGCGAATGCCATCCCCGTCGAGCACGACGAGGCCGTGCCGCTGGGCGAGGGACTGGAGCGCGGGGGCCGAGAGGGAGGACATCGGGGGTGCAGACTTCACACGTGAAGCGTACCGAGCGCGCGGGGCTCCCCCCTTTCGGATTCGGTTACGTCCGAATTAGAACGCGCTAAGGCGGGTGGGCATTGGCCTGACCGTCCCGCCCTGGTAGACGTCGGCCGTCTCGCCGTAGCCCCCGTACATGTACGTCTCCACCACGTAGCGATCGAAGTCGAGCAGCGCCCGCGTCGTCCCGAGGTGGTCCGCCACCACGTACCGCGTCGCCGTGCTCGTCACCGTCGCGCCAAGCCCGTCCGGGCCGTAGACGTTGCCCACCGTCCCCGCGGCCTGCCACAGCGGGGAGGCCGACGCGCCGTGCACGTAGAGGGTCCGCGCGCCGCCGTGCTGCGATCATAGACGGACCTCAGCCGCCATGCCCTGCAGGAAGGGCGCGTCCATGCCTGCGAGACTTATCCGGACTCGATGGCCCGGCAGACGCGGCCATACATCGTGTAGAGAACGGAGTTTCTCGTGAGCGTGATAACATTGTTGAACGTATATTATAAATTATATTATTCTTTAGATACAATTGATATTCTCATTTTATCATCAATAAATAATTCGACTACATCATTTAAGTTGGTTTTATTAACTAATTTAACTATGTAATTATTTCTTACAATTATACATCTATCTAATTCATATATATTTGTATCAGAGATATTGTTTTTAATAAACAAATCGTATTTATATTTTATTAAATTTATGTCTTCTGTGCTGCATACGTTATTATCATATACTTCTAAATTTGTTTTTTCATTAACACAGCTTACTATTATTATA
>JAYWIE010000059.1:0-5130 GCA_043789155.1 Rubricoccaceae bacterium
GACGAAGCGGTCGTTGGGCGAGCGGCCCGTGTGCGGGTCGGTCCGCGTCGCGAGCGCGCCGCCGTCGGTGAGGCGGCCCTCGCCGCGGCGCACGGCGACCTCGACGAGGCGGGCCGAGGGGAGGTTGTAGTAGACCGTCTGCGCGTGCGCGAGGCCGAGCGTGGCGAGATGGTCGAGGACAGCGGCAGGGGCGTTCATGCAGAGAATGGCGGGTTTGGAAGCGCTTCCGAAGCCGGGACCGTCGGCTGTTCGCCGTCCGCCCCGATCCGCCAAGATACAGGGGCACCCGAGCTTGGATCCCGGCCGGCCGGGCACGCACGCTATCTTCGACACAGCCGTTACTGATGCCAAACCAGCCATCCCGGGCCGTTTGCCCGCACCCGAATGACTCGACCCCGCACCCCACGCCTCGCCCGCGCCGCGGCCCTGCTCGCCCTCGCCGCCGCGCCGCTTGCGGCCTCGACGCCCGCCGCCGCCCAGCAGCCGGCGCAGCAGCAGCCCGTGCAGCTCCGCATGGACACCGGCACCTTCCGCTATTCCGCCAGCGCCTCGCTCGCCGAGGTCTACCTCTCGATCGGGGCCGCCGGCCTGCCGTACACGCGCGGCGCGGCCGCCTTCGAGACGTCGGTCCCGGTCCACGTCACGATCCGGCCCGTCGCCGTGGCCGCGCCCGCCGGGGCCGCCTCGGCGGCCGTCTACGACCAGACGGTGGACTACCGCTTCTCGGTCGCCGACACGACGGACCTCTCGTCCGGGCAGGTCTTCACCGAGCAGATCCGGACGGCGCTCGCGCCGGGCGAGTACGAGGTCGAGGCGGTCGCCGGCGGCACGCGCGCCGCCGCCTCGCTGAGCGTGCCGGACTACGGCGCCGCGCGCGGCGCGGCGCTGTCGTCGCTCCAGCTCGCGCGCCGCATCGCGCGCTCGCCCGAGCCCTCGGGCCCGCTCGTCAAGGGCGGCCGCATCGTCCAGCCGTATCCGGACGCGTTCTACGGCGGCGACCTCGGCCGCGTGACGTACTACGCCGAGGCCTACGGGGCCGGGGCAGCCGGCGGGGCCTACACCGTGCTCTCGTTCCTCTCGAGCTCGACGCGCCCGACGCCGATCGAGGGCACCGAGACGCGTGCCGAGCACACGGCCCAGGCCGTCGACGTGCTCGTCGGGGCCATCGACGTCTCCACGCTCCCGACGGGCGAGTACGTGCTCCACCTCGCGCTGCTGAACGCGGCCAACGAGGCCGTCGCCGAGCGCTCGAAGCGCCTCTTCGTCATCAACCCGGACGTCGCGCAGCCCCGCCAGGACGTCGCCGAGGCGACCGACGACGAGATCCTCTACGCCACGATGGGCGAGGAGGAGCTCGCGCTCAACATCGACCACGTCCGCGTCGTCGCGACGAGCCGCGAGCGCTCGGACCTGGCCGCGGTCCGCACGGACGACGACCGCCGCGCCTACCTCGTCCGCTTCTGGCGCAACCGCACCACGGCGGCCGAGGCCGGCACGGACGCGCGGCGCACCTTCTACGACCGCCTCACGCGCGTCAACGACCGCTACCGCTACGGCGGCGCGCCGGGCTACCGCACGGACCGCGGCCGGGTCTACCTCCAGTACGGCGCGCCGTCGGGCGTGGACCGGCAGTCGTTCAACGCGGACACGGCCCCGTTCGAGGTCTGGACCTACGAGAACATCCCCGGCGAGGGCCTCTCCGAGTTCGTCTTCGTCGACCGCAACAACTCGGGCGAGATGACGCTCGTCCACTCGACGGTCACCGGCGAGGTCTCGCTGCCGCGCTGGCAGGCCGAGATCCTCAACCGGTAGACGTTCGCGTCAGCGGGCCGCGGCCGGGTCCAGCGCGACGCCCGTAAGCGCCTCGCAGGCCTCGGCGAGGCGGGCGGCCGTCTTCGCGTCGCGCGCGCGCGCCGACACCTTCGCCGGGCCGGGCCGGCCCCAGACCTCGCCCCAGCCCGTCGGCCCGACGTAGTCGCCGCCGCGGACGCCGCGGCCGGCCGCGGCGACGAGCGTCGGCAGCGCGCCCTTCCACGCGGGCATGCCGACGGCGCGGTTGATGACGCCCGTCACCCGCTTCTCGAGGTCCGAGCCCTTCATCTCGGCCGCGCCGGATTGCAGGTTCGTGTCGGTGTAGCCGGGGTGCGCCGCGACCGAGACCGCGTCCGCGCGGGCGGCGTGGAAGCGGCGGTCGAGCTCGAGCGCGAGCATCAGGTCCGCGAGCTTGCTCTGGCCGTACGCGCCCCACGGCGAGTACGCTCGCTCGCCCTGGAGGTCCGCGAGGTCGATGCGGCCGAAGCGGTGCGCGAGCGACGACACCCAGACCGTGCGCGAGTGCGGCGTCGCGAGCAGGCGCGGCAGCAGGCGGCCCGTGAGCGCGTAGTGCCCGGCGACGTTGGTGCCGAACTGCATCTCGAGCCCGTCGGCCGTCTCGCGGCGCGGCAGCGCCATCACGCCGGCGTTGTTGACGAGCACGTCGAGCCGGCCGAGGTCGTAGGCGTCGGCGAACGCGGCGACGGAGGCGAGGCTCGCGAGGTCGAGCGGGCGGACCTCGGCCGTCCCGGCCGGCGCGCTCTGCCGGAGGTCGGCGAGGGCGTCTGCGGCCTTGGCAGCGTTGCGGCAGGCCATCACGACGTGCGCGCCGCGCTGCATCAGCCCGCGCGCGGCCTCGAAGCCGATGCCCGAGTTCGCGCCCGTCACGACGGCGACGTGGCCCGAGAGGTCGGGGAGGTGGACGGCGGTCCAGTCGGCGAGCGAGGCCATCGGGCGGCGGGGCGGGTGGAGGGCAGGCACCCGGCGCGGGCCGCGCGGTTCCGACGCCCGGCTCGGCGCGCGCGACTCGGCGCGCGTTACTCGGCGGCGTCGGCCGGCGCGGCCCCGGCCGGGTCGGCCCCGGCCGGGTCGGCACCGGTGATGAGGTTGACCATCTCGGTGTCCGTGCACTCGGGGTCGCCCTGGCACGACGGCGACTGGACCGGGCTCGGCGTGGCCGTGAGCACGACGCGCTGCCCGACGAGGTCGTCGCGCTCGCACAGCCGGAAGTCGGCGTACTCGGTCCGCTCGGCCCCGCCGGCCGTCCGCACGGTGAGGTAGCACGCGATGTCGCCGGCGGCCATCGAGACGAGCGTCACCGGGGCCTCGTAGTCGACCGCGGCCGAGCCCGTGCGGAGCGACGTCGCCGGGATCGAGTCCGTGCCGAGGGTCGGGTTGGAGGCGTCGGGCGAGGGGCCGGCGGCGACGGCGGGCGCGGGGTCGTCGGCGCAGCCGGCGAGCAGGGCGAGACCGGCGAAGGCGAGGCTGCTGAGGGCGAGGCGGGCGGGGCGGAACATGCGGTCAGGCGAAGAGGAGGCGGCAGATCCACACGGCGAGGACGACCGCGGCGAAGTCGGCGATGAGCCCGGCGGGCACGGCGTGCCGCGTCCGCTTGATGCCGACCGCGCCAAAGTAGACGGCGATGACGTAGAAGGTCGTCTCGGACGAGCCGAACATGGTCGCGCCCATCCGGGTCCGGATGTCGTCGACGCCGTAGGTCTGCGCGAGGTCGGCGACGAGCGCGGCCGAGCCCGAGCCCGTCAGCGGCCGGATGAGGGCCATCGGGAGCAGCTCCGGCGGGAAGCCGACGAGGCTGAACAGCGGGTTCAGCGCCGCCGTGAGCGCCTCCATCGCGCCCGAGGCGCGGAACATGCCGACCGCGAACAGGATGCCGACGAGGTACGGCAGGATGCGGACCGCGAGCGAGAAGCCCTCCTTGCCGCCGTCGACGAACGACTCGTAGACCGGCACGCGCCGCGCGAGCCCGTAGAGCGGGATGCCGACGATCATCAGCGGCAGCACGAACGTCGAGAGCAGCCCGATGGCGGTGCGGAAGGCGTCCATTGGAGGGTCGAAGGGTTTAGAGGCTGACTACGAATGGATCTTCACCTGCCGTCATTCCCGCGCACGCGGGACTCCAGTGTGTCGAGCGCCGTGCCACGACTCTGGATTCCCGGTCAAGGCCGGGAATGACGGCGATTTGAGCTTTTCCACGGATCCGTAGTCAGCCTCTTAAAGGTGAAAGGAAAATTCAGTGCCGTGTCAGGAAGACGGATTCGGTGGTATTCCCCCTTCCACCCCGGTACCCGTCACCCCGTCCAGCCGGTAGCGTTTCGACTTCGCGAGCAGCTTCGCCGCGACGATGCCGACGGCGAGCGCGCCGAACGTCGTGAGCACGATGGCCCAGTAGACGGTGTTGATCTCGAGCCCGATGAGCGCCACGAGCAGGATCGGCGGCACGAGCTGCACGGACGCCGTGTTGATGGTGAGCAGCATCACCTGCGCGTCCGAGGCCGTGTCCGGGGTCGGGTTGAGCGTCTGCAGCTCCTCCATGGCCTTGATGCCGAACGGCGTCGCGGCGTTGCCGAGCCCGAAGACGTTGGCGGCGATGTTGAGCGCGATCATGCCGAGCGCGGGATGGTCCGGCGGGACGTCCGGGAAGAGCGGCCGCAGGAACGGGCGCACGAGGCGGACGAGCGCGTTGACGATGCCGGCGTCCTCGGCGATGCGCGTCAGGCCGAGGAAGAGCACGAGCACGCCGACGAGCCCGAGCGCGAGCGTCGCCGCGGTCTCGGCCATGTCGAGCGCGGCCTGCGTGATCGCTGTGAGCTTGACGAAGTAGACCGGCGCGAAGGCGAGCGTGCCCGAGGCGCGCTGCCCGCCCGGGCCGACGCTGAGCCCGGCGAGGCGGCCCTGGAGCACCTTGTCGCGCGGGTTGGTCGCGTCGCGGACGACGTCGAGCGGGGCCGGGAGCGCGGCGTCGGCATCGTCGAGGCGGAGCTCGTAGCCGGCGTCCGTGCGGCGCAGCGTGGCGGCGTAGGCCGAGTCCGGCGTGGCCGTCGAGTCGGCCCCGAAGTGGTCGCGGAAGGCACCCGGGTCGATGCGCAGCGTCGCCGCCTGCTCGCCGGCCGCGCGGTCGAAGGGCGCGGCGAGGTCGAGCGCGACGGGCATCGGCGTGCCGTTGCGGTAGGTGTCGCGGCCGATGTCGAGTGCGTCCGAGCCGAGGGCGAAGACGAGGCTCAGCACGATCAGCCCGGCCCAGATGTAGTTCAGCAACGCGGCGGCGGTGGGGAGCCGGAAGGTCGCCGCGCGGCCCGC
>JAYWIE010000060.1:0-5123 GCA_043789155.1 Rubricoccaceae bacterium
GTGATGGCCGCGGTGAGCGTCGTCTTGCCGTGGTCGACGTGGCCGATCGTGCCGACGTTGACGTGCGGCTTGTTGCGCTGGAAGGTTTCCTTTGCCATGGTGGGGGTGAGTCTGTCTGTGTTGAGAGAGGGGCGGGATACGGGATGTGGGATGTGGGATGCGGAGGCTCTGTGCCGAGCCGTCTGCCCATCCCCTACCCCCTATCCCTCATCCCCATTCAGGCGGCCTGCTTGGCGGAGGCCGAGATCTCCTCGGCGATCGACTTCGGCACCTCGGTGTAGTGGTCGAACTGCATCGAGTAGATCGCGCGGCCCTGCGTGTTGGAGCGCAGGTCGGTCGAGTAGCCGAACATGGCCGAGAGCGGCACCATGGCGTCGATGACCTGCGCGTCGCCACGCTGGCCCATGCCGTCGATGCGCCCGCGGCGCGAGTTGAGATCGCCGATGACGTCGCCCATGTACTCCTCGGGCGTGATCACCTCGACCTTCATGATCGGCTCCATGATGATCGGGCTCGCGCGGCGCGAGGCCTCGCGGAAGGCCATGCGGCCCGCAACCTCGAACGAGAGCTGGTCCGAGTCGACGTTGTGGAACTTGCCGTCGATGAGGCGCGCCTTGACGCCCTCGATCGGGTAGCCGGCGAGCGGCCCGCGGTCCAGGGCGGACTTGATGCCCTTCTCGACGCTCGGGATGAACTCGCGCGGGATGGACCCACCGACGATGCCGTTCTCGAAGACGAAGCCCGTGCCGTCCTCGGTCGGCGAGAACTCGACCTCGACGTGCGCGAACTGGCCGCGGCCGCCGGTCTGCTTCTTGTGCGTGTAGGCGTGCGTGACGCTGGACCGGATGGCCTCGCGGTAGCTCACCTGCGGCTCGCCGACGTTGGCCTCGACGTTGAACTCGCGCTTGAGGCGGTCCACGATGATCTCGAGGTGCAGCTCGCCCATGCCCGCGATGAGCGTCTGCCCGGTCTCTTCGTCCGTGTTGACCTTGAACGTCGGGTCCTCCTCGGCGAGCTTCTGCAGGCCGATCGAGAGCTTGTCGATGTCGGCCTTGGTCTTGGGCTCGATCGCGATCTTGATGACCGGCTCGGGGAAGTCCATGGACTCGAGCACGACCGGCTTGTTCGGGTCGCAGAGCGTGTCGCCCGTGCGCGTGTCCTTCAGGCCGACGATGGCGCAGATGTCGCCGGCGCGGACGACGTCGACGTCCTCGCGGCTGTTGGCGTGCATGAAGAGCAGGCGGCCGGCGCGCTCCTTCTTCTCGTTGGTCGCGTTCATCATCGCGTCGCCCTTGTGGAGCGTGCCCGAGTAGATGCGCGCGAACGTGATGCGGCCGACGTAGGGGTCGGTCGCGATCTTGAAAGCGATGGCCGAGAAGGGCTCCTCGGAGTCCGCCTTGCGGATCACCTCGTCCTCGGTGCGCGGCGTGTGGCCGACCATCGGCGGCACGTCGACGGGCGAGGGCAGGTAGTCGATGACGCCGTCGAGCATGCGCTGGACGCCCTTGTTCTTGAACGCCGAGCCGAGGAAGACCGGCGTGATGTCCATCGCGATGGTCGCCTCACGGACGACCTTCTTGATGTCGTCCGGGTTGATCTCGACGCCCTCGAGGTACTGCTCCATGAGCGCGTCGTCGTGGTCGGCGACGGCCTCGAGCAGGTTGATGCGCCAGTGGCGCGCCTCGGTCTTGAGGTCCTCGGGGATGGCGATCTCGTCCCACGTCGCGCCCTGCGTGGCGTCGTCCCAGACGATGGCCTTGTTCTCGATGAGGTCGATGACGCCGCGGAACATCTCGCCGTCGCCGATCGGGATCTGGACCGGGACCGCGTTAGCCCCGAGGCGGTCCTTCATCATCTGGACGGCCTTGTAGAAGTCCGAGCCCGTGCGGTCCATCTTGTTGACGAACGCGATGCGCGGGACGTGGTACTTGTCCATCTGCCGCCAGACGGTCTCGGACTGCGGCTCGACGCCGCCGACCGAGCAGAACAGCGCGACGGCTCCGTCGAGCACGCGCAGCGAGCGCTCGACCTCGACCGTGAAGTCGACGTGGCCGGGCGTGTCGATGATGTTGATGCGGTGGCCGGCCCACTCGGCCGTCGTCGCGGCGGAGGTGATCGTGATGCCACGCTCCTTCTCCTGCTCCATCCAGTCCATCGTCGCGCCGCCCTCGTGGACTTCGCCGATGCGGTGGGTCTTGCCCGTGTAGTACAGGATCCGCTCGGTCGTGGTCGTCTTCCCGGCGTCGATGTGCGCCGAGATGCCGATGTTGCGGGTCTTGTCGAGCGGGAACGTTTTTCCGGTGCTCATGGCAGTGGGGTGTGCGGCTGCGCCGCGAAGTGCGGCCGGGGCCGCGGTGCTCTAGGAGCCTGTTGGAACGGCCGACTAGAAGCGGAAGTGCGAGAAGGCCTTGTTGGCCTCAGCCATGCGGTGCGTGTCGTCCTTCTTCTTGACCGCGCCGCCCTCGCCGCGGCTGGCCGCGAGCAGCTCTGCCGCGAGGCGGTTGGCCATGGACTTGTCGCCGCGCTGGCGCGCGTACTGGAGCAGCCACCGGAACGCGAGGGACGTCCGGCGCTCGGGGCGGACCTCGATCGGCACCTGGTACGTCGCCCCGCCGACACGGCGGGACTTGACCTCGGCGAGCGGGGCCGCGTTGTCGAGCGCCTTGCGGAACACGTCGACGCCGGGCTCGCCCGTGCGCTCCTCGATGAGGTCGAAGGCCCCGTAGACGAGCGTCTGCGCGGTGGACTTCTTGCCGTCGCGCATGACGGCGGCGATGAACTTGGCGACGGTGACGTCGGCGTAGATCGGGTCCGGGACCGCGATCCGCTTTTCGGCTTGCTTCCTACGCATCGGAAAGTCGTGTCAGAGGCCCGCGTGGGCCGGAGTCGGCCCGGGGGCCGGGAATCGGAGGGTCTCGCCGCGCGGGGGCCGCGCAGGCGCGGGCGCGCGGCGGGCGCTTACTTGGCGGCCTTCTTGGGCCGCTTGGCCCCGTACTTGGACCGGCTCTTCTTGCGGTCGGCGACGCCGGCCGTGTCGAGCGCGCCGCGCACGATGTGGTACTTCACGCCGGGGAGGTCCTTCGCGCCGCCGCCGCGGACGAGCACGATCGAGTGCTCCTGGAGGTTGTGGCCCTCACCGGGGATGTAGGCGATGATCTCATAGCCGTTGGTGAGGCGCACCTTGGCGACCTTGCGGAGGGCCGAGTTCGGCTTCTTCGGCGTCGTCGTGTAGACACGCGTGCAGACGCCGCGGCGCTGCGGGTTGCCCTGAAGCGCGATCGACTTCGACGTGTAGCGCTTCGGCGTCCGGCCTTTGCGGACGAGCTGGTTGATCGTTGGCACTGATGGAGCGGTCGACTGGTGACTCGGAGTGCGGTCGGGACGCCCCATCTGGGTGCGCCTCGCCGCGGGCGGTGCAGCACGAAAGGTAGGCCGCGCTCGCGCCGGGCGGCCAACGGCGTCCCTTCACAAAGCGCCCCCGACGCCGCGGGCGGGCGTCGGGGGCGAAGAAGCGTTGGCGAAGCAGGTCTTGCGGTCTAGACCAGTTTCCGGCTGAGATCAGGCCGCGCCGTCGCCGCCGACCTGCGTCGTGGTGTCGCCCGTCTCGTCTGCGAGAATCTCGCCGTGCGGAGCCGACGGCACGGCCGTCCCGGCGGCCGGCTCGCCCTCGGCGGTGACGCCGGGGATGTGCTCAGGCTTCTTGTAGGGCCGCGGCCCGAGCACGTCGCGGAGGTCGTTCTCGTTCAGCACCTCCTTCTCGAGCAGCGCCTGAGCGAGCGCCTCGAGCTTGTCCGCCCGCTCGGTGAGCAGCGCGCGCGTCTGCACCCGGACGTCGGCGATGATCGCGCGGACCTCGTCGTCGATGGCGCGGGCGGTGTCCTCGGAGAACGGCTTCGAGAAGACGGGCTGGTCGCTCTTGCCCGACATGTTGAACGAGACGTAGCCGACCTTCTCGGACATGCCGTAGTCCACGACCATCGCGTACGAGAGCGCGGTGATCTTCTCGAGGTCGTTCTGCGCCCCCGTCGTGATCTTGCCGAAGATGATCTCCTCGGCGACGCGGCCGCCCATCGTCATCACCATCCGGTCTACGAGCGCCTCGCGGGTATAGAGGTAGCGCTCCTCGGGAAGGGACTGCGCGTAGCCGAGCGCGGCCATCCCGCGCGGCACGATCGACACCTTCACGACGGGGTCCGTGAACTCGCGGAACCAGCCGGCGACGGCGTGTCCGGCCTCGTGGTAGGCGACGATCTTCTTCTCCTCGGGCGAGATGAGCTTGTTCTTTTTCTCGAGCCCGCCGATGACGCGGTCGATGGCGCGCTCGAAGTCGATCATCTCGATGCCCTCCTTGCCCTCGCGGGCGGCGAGCAGGGCGGCCTCGTTGCAGACGTTGGCGATCTCGGCCCCGGCGAAGCCCGGCGTCTGCCCGGCGACGAGGTCGATGTCGATGCCCGGCGCGAGCGTCAGGTTCTCGGTGTGGACCTTGAAGATGGCGGCACGCTCGCGGCGGTCCGGCCGGTCGATGAGGATCTGGCGGTCGAAGCGGCCCGGGCGCAGCAGCGCCGAGTCGAGGACGTCCGGGCGGTTGGTGGCCGCCATCAGGATGACGCCCTTCTCGGTGTTGAAGCCGTCCATCTCGACGAGCAGCTGGTTGAGCGTGTTCTCGCGCTCGTCGTTGCCGCCCATGATCGCGCCGCGCCCGCGGGAGCGCCCGACGGCGTCGATCTCGTCGATGAAGATGATGCAGGGGGCTTTCTCCTTGGCCTGCTTGAAGAGGTCGCGCACGCGCGCCGCGCCCACGCCGACGAACATCTCGACGAAGTCCGAGCCCGAGAGCGAGAAGAACGGGACGCCGGCCTCGCCGGCGACGGCCTTGGCGAGCAGCGTCTTGCCCGTCCCTGGCGGCCCGACGAGCAGGACGCCCTTGGGCAGCTTGCCGCCGAGGCGGGTGAACTTGTTGGGAGAGCGCAGGAACTCGACGACCTCCTCGACCTCCTCCTTAGCCTCGTCGAGCCCGGCGACGTCAGCGAACGTCGTCGGGTCGCCTTCGGACTGGTCGAAGAGCGTCGCCTTGTTCTTGCCGATGTTGAGGACCTGCTGGCCCGGGCCGCCCATCCGCTTGA
>JAYWIE010000061.1:0-5120 GCA_043789155.1 Rubricoccaceae bacterium
GACCACAACGTCCGTCTCGCGCTCGCCCGGCACCACGATCGGGCCGCCGACGGACAGCGCGTAGGCCGTCGAGCCCGTCGGCGTGGCCACGACGAGGCCGTCCGCCCAGTACGTGTTGAGGTAGACGCCGTCGACGGTCGCCTCGATCTGGATCATCGACGTCGTGCCGGACTTGTCGACCACGACGTCGTTGAGCGCCCACCGCGGCACGCCGGGGGCCGCAGCCCCGTCGAGGGCGACGTCGAGCGTCGTGCGGCGCTCGACGGCGTAGCGCCCCGCGACGACGGCCGCGAGCACGTCCGTGACCTCGGCCACGTCGGCGCGCGTGAGGTAGCCCAGCCGGCCGACGTTGACGCCGAGGATCGGCGGGCCGTCGAGGCCCGCGCGGTGGGCGGATCGCAGCACGGTCCCGTCGCCGCCGAACGACAGCAGCACGTCGGCCCCCGTAACCGGGTCGTCGCTCACGGACTCGTCCGCGACGGGCGTCCCGCGCGCGGCGAGGCCGTCCGCGAGCGGGCGGTCGAGGCGGGTCGCGAGGCCGCGCTCGGCGAGCCAGGCCGTGGCCGCGGCGAGCGCGGGCCAGAGGGCGTCCTTGGACGTGTTGCCGGTGATGCCGAACGTCATGCGCGTGGGGGAGGGGCGTCGAACCTACCCCGCCGGCGCGGCGCGGTGCCCGGGCCGGCTCAGAACGGCGCGCGGCGCGAAACCGCTTGCGCTTCGGCCCGCCGGGCGCGAACCTGCGGGCGTCCAGCCGCTGCCCCGATGCGCCTCTCCTCTGCCCGACTGCTCGCCCCCGTGGGCGCGCTCGCGCTCGTCCTCTGCGCGGCCTACGCGCCGGCTGCGCCCGCGTCCCCGGCTCTCCGCGGGGTGCTCCCGGACACGACGTGGCAGTGGCCGGAGCGCAGCCAGAACCTGCGCGTGCTCCCGGACACGACCTCGGCCGCGACCCTCAGGCGCACGATGCAGGGCTTCACGCGGTCGCTCGGCGTCCGCTGCTCCGCCTGCCACGTCGGCTCGGGCCCGGACTTTACCACGTGGGACTTCGCGTCCGACGCGAGGCCGCACAAGGAGGTCGCGCGGGGCATGATGCGCATGACGGCCGAGCTCAACGCCTCGGCCGTGCCCGCATCCCTCGGGGCCCACGAGCATGCCCCGGCCGCGACGACGCACCGCCACGCCGACGGCGCGCGGCACGACCACGCGCCGGCACCCGGCGCGGCACATACGCCGGAGCGCGCCGCGCCCTTCGTCACCTGCTGGACGTGCCACCGCGGCCAGTCCCACCCCGAGACGCTGCCGCCCGCCGGCGCGTCCGACGCCCCCCGACCCTGATGCCCATCCCGATGCCCGCCGACGCCCGCCGACACCCTGTCTCCGCCGGCCGCGCCCTCGGCCTGTTCGTGCTCTACGCCGTCGCCTTCGCCGTCGGCGGCGGCCTCGCCGCCGGCATCATGGCCGTCGTCTTCGACGCCGTCGCGAGCGGCAGCCACTACGACTCGAACCTCTACGCCGTCACATTCGGCGTGACGGGCTTCATCGCGTACCGGCTGGCCCAGCGCGTCGCGGAGGGATAATCGGTGCCCGAGGGTTACGTCCGGCGCGCAGCCGAGTCTTGGCCGGCACACCACCCTGCCCGCCATGCTGTCGAGAGTCTGGAGCGCCGCCGTCGTCGGCGTGGACGCCATCGCCATCGAAATCGAGACCCACTCCGAGCCCAACATCCCGCGCTGGACCGTCGTCGGGCTGCCGGACGGGGCCGTGCGCGAGAGCCGCGACCGCGTCTGGGCCGCGCTCAAGAACAGCAACCTGCCCGTGCCGCGCGGGGCCGTGACGGTCAACCTCGCGCCGGCCGACGTCCGCAAGGAGGGCTCGGCCTACGACCTCCCGATGGCGCTCGGGCTGCTCGCGGCCGAGCCGACGCACAGCGGCACGCGGGCCATCGCGCAGGACGTGCTCGACGGGCTCGCGGTCGTCGGCGAGCTCGGCCTCGACGGGGCCGTGCGGCCCGTGCGCGGCGTGCTCCCGATGGCCGTCGCCGCGCTCGCCGACGGCCGCCGCGGGATCGTGGTGCCGGCCGAGAACGCAGCCGAGGCGGCCGTCGTCGAGGGCCTCGCCGTGTACGCCGTCGCCAGCCTGCGCGAGGCCGTGGACCTGCTGACGGTCCGGCAGGGCCACGGCGACGCCGCCGTATCGCAGCCGTTCGTCGCCGGCGACGGCCTCGCCGGCGGGCCCGACTTCGCGGACGTCCGCGGGCAGGCGTTCGTCAAGCGCGCGCTCGAGGTCGCCGCGGCCGGCGGGCACAACGCCCTTCTCGTCGGGCCGCCCGGCGCGGGCAAGACGATGCTCGCGCGCCGCCTCCCGACGATCCTGCCGCCGCTGACGGCGGCCGAGGCCCTCGAGACGACCAAGATCCTGTCGGTCGGCGGCCGCCTCAACGGCTACGCGCGGAGCGGCCTCGTCTCAGTCCGCCCGTTCCGCTCGCCGCACCACACGATCTCGAACGCCGGCCTCTGCGGCGGCGGCTCGACCCCGCAGCCCGGCGAGATCTCGCTCGCCCACAACGGCGTCCTGTTCCTCGACGAGCTGCCCGAGTTCGACCGGGCCGTGCTCGAGGTGCTGAGGCAGCCACTCGAGGAGGGCGAGGTGACGATCTCGCGGGCGCGCGCGAGCGTCCGCTTCCCGGCGCGCTTCATGATGGTGGCGTCGATGAACCCGTGCCCGTGCGGCCACGCCGGCGACCCGACGCGCGCCTGCGTCTGCGGCCCGGCGGCCGTGCAGCGCTACCTGTCCAAGGTCTCGGGCCCGCTGCTGGACCGCATCGACCTGCACATCGAGGTCCCGCCGGTGCCGTTCGCGGACCTCCGCCGCGCGGCCGACGCCGAGCCGAGCGCGGACGTCCGTGCGCGCGTCGTCGCGGCCCGCGAGCGGCAGGCGGCGCGCGTGGCCGGCGAGGCGCACGCCCCGACGTGCAACGCCGGCCTGACGGCCCCGCAGGTCCGCCGGCACTGCGCGCTCGACGCCTCGGGGCAGGCCCTGCTGCAGTCCGCGCTGACGCGGCTCGGACTCTCGGCGCGCGCCCACGATCGCATCCTCAAGGTCGCCCGCACCATCGCGGACCTCGCGGCCGAGCCCGGCATCCGCGCCGAGCACGTCGCCGAGGCCGTCCAGTACCGCTCGCTGGACCGCTCGGGCTGGGGATTGGGGTGACGGCGTTCCACGGCTTCCGGGTGCCCTCGGCGCGCCTGACGTCGGCGGACTACCGCGCGGGCTGGTTCTTCGTGACAGGCGTCACCGCGGGTCGTGCGTCGTGTCTGTGCCGGATCACGGGCGGGCGCGTCGTGCTGACGCCCGCCGGGCGGGTCGTCGCCGAGGAGTGCGCGCGGACGCCGGCGGTGCGGCCGGGCGTCGTGGTGGACGTGTTCGTGGTGATGCCGGACCATGTGCACCTGATCCTTGGCCTGGACGTCGGGTTGGACGCCGGTGCGGATGTCGGGTCGGACGTCGGCGTGAAGACGCCCCAGCGGGGCGTCTCTGCGACCGCGGGGACGTCGGGAATGGGGACTTCGGACGCGGGGGCGCGGGATGCGGTGGTGCGGGATGCGGTGGTGCGGGATGCGGTGGTGCGACCGTGGCGACCGGGTGTGCTCGGGTCGGACGTCGGCCAGATCAAGGGAGCCAGCACCAAGCGCATCCGCGCCTGCATCGACCCCGCGTTCGCCTGGCAGACCCGGTTCCACGACGTCATCATCCGGGACGCCCGGCATCATGAGGCCGCACGCCGGTACGTCGTCCAGAATCCGGCCGAATGGGACGCCCACCATCGGCGCATTCCGTAGAGACGCCCCGCTGGGGCGTCTTAACGCCGACGTCCCGGTCACGCCGACGTCCCGGTCACGCCGACGTCCCGCACCCACCCGCCCGTCACGCGCCCGGCCCGCGCAGCAGGTTCAGGAAGTCGCCCGTGAGCGTGTCCAGCCCCGCGACGGCGTCCGCGACGCGCCCGGCGGCGGCGTGGAACAGCCCGACGAGCAGCAGCCCGACGCCCGCGCCGACGGCGGCCGGGACGAGACTGGGCCACAGCGCGACGCCCGGCGCGGCCGCGCGCAGCAGCCCGATGAGGCCGACCGACGTCCCGAGCACGCCCGAGCACGCGGCGACGAGCGCGGCCGAGCGGACGGCGTCGAGCGCGCCCGTGGCCCGCGCCGACTCGCGGCGGGCGGCGGCGGCGACGGCCGTCTGGATGTCGCCGATAGGCCGCCCGAGCCGCTCCACGCCCGCAGACACGACGCGCGCCGCGACCGAGTCCTGACTTTGGCAGAAGTCCACGGCCCCGACGAGGTTGCCGGCGCGGATGTAGCCCGCGACCGTCCGGAGGATCTCATCGCCGTCGACGTCCGTCGCCCGCAGCGCCGAGAGCGCCCGCCCGACGGCGACGAGCGCGGCGACGGCGGCGAGCAGCACGAGCAGCAGCGACCACCCGCCGGCGGTCACGAACCCGGCGGCTGTCAGTGGGACGCCCGGCAGGACGCCCGCCGGGGCGCTGGCGACGCGGGCGAGCACGTCCGCGCCGAGCGTGTCGGCACCGACTGTGTCGGCAGCGAGCGCGCCGGACGTCGAGCGAGCGACGGTATCGGCGACGGCCGCGGCGGCCGAGTCGGCGATCTGGAGGGCGAGCAGCGGGAGGGGCATCGTCGGTCAGGGGCGGCCGGCGGCCGGGTCGAGCGAGTCGGGGGAGGCCGCGAGCGAATCGGCGGCGAGCGTGCCCGCGGCGAGTGGGGCGGGGCGCGCGGGGACGGCCGGCGGGGCCAAGGCGGCGGGCGGGCGGCGCTCGGCCACGAACCAGTACAGGACGAGCGCGCTGAGCGCGAGCACGGTCGCGGCGTAGAGGAACGCCCAGCCGCGGCGCGTCGAGCGGGCGGCGGGCGAGACGACGGCCGGCGGCGCGTCGGCGGGGTAGATGTCGTCGAGCCGCGCCGTGGCCCTGGGCTCTGGCATTCGCGGCGGCTCGGCCCCGCCGGCGACGGAGGCGTCCATCGCCGCCAGCTCGAGGTCGGGCGAGAGACCCGCGTCGTCCGCCGGCGCGTCCTCGACCTGCTCGGCGTCCTCGATGGCGGGCCGGT
>JAYWIE010000062.1:0-5104 GCA_043789155.1 Rubricoccaceae bacterium
CCGCGGACGGTCCTCGGAGCGAGCGGCTGAGGGCGTCGGACCGGCGTCGAGGCGGGCTCGGAGGGCGGTCCACAGGGCGTCCGCGTCCGGCGGCGCGTCCGCCGCCGGCGTCACCTCGGCGAGGCGGTGCCAGACGTCCGCGAGCGCCGCGCGCTCGTCGGGCGCGGCCGTGGCGAGGGCCGCCCGGACGGGGGCGGGCAGCGGGCGGGGGTCAGAGGCCATCGGGGTCGGACGCGGCGAGGCGGTCGCGGAGCGTGCGCAGCCCGCGCACGATGTGGTTGTTGACGGTGCGCGGCGAGCAGCCCATGGCGTCGGCCGCCTCGGCGTGCGAGAGGCCCTCGACGCGCGTGAGCGCGAGCGCGGTCCGCTGGCGGTCCGGCAGCTCGGCCAGGAACGCCTCGACGCGCTCGGCGAGTCCGGCGGCGTGGACGAGCTCGTCCGGCGCGGACGCCCCACTGGCGTGCGCCGCGTGGGCGTCCAGCAGCGCCCGCCGCGTCTGGCGGTCCCGGGCGAGGTTGAAGACGCGGTTGCGGACGGCGCGCACGAGGTACGCCCGCACCGACTGCTCGGGGTCGAGGTGCGCGCGGCGCTCCCACAGCCGCACGAACGTCTCCTGGACGGCGTCGTCGGCCTCGTCGGGCGTGGCATTGAGCGAGCGGGCGACGCGCGTGAGCATGGGCTGGAGCGAGCGGAACAGCGCCTCGAACGCGGCGAGGTCGCCGGACCGCACCCGCAGGGCCCACTCGGCCAGAGGCGGGTCGGAGGCGGGCGGGTGCGTCACGAGGCGGGAGTGGTGAACAGGGGAGTACACGCGAGACCGAGGCGATGACCAGCCGTCTCGGCTCGCAAGCAACCATAAAGAATCTAAACGGATATCGGTGGTCATGGCCGGTCAGGTGCGGGTATCGCCTGTGTTCTTCTCCACCCACTCCCTGCCCCGATGCGCCTCTCGCTCCTCCTGCTGCTCACGGCCGCGTCCGCCCTCCCGGCCGCCGCCCAGACGGCCCGGCTCCAGGTCATCCACAACGCGGCCGACCCCGCTGCGGCCGTCGTCGACGTGTACGTCAACGGCACGCGCCTTCTGAACGACTTCGCCTTCCGCACCGCCACGCCCTTCATCGACGTCCCGGCCGGCGTCGCGCTGAGCGTCGCGATCGCGCCGGGCACATCCACCGGCGTCGGCGACGCCGTCTTTACGCGGTCCTACACGCTGCCGGCCGGCTCGCGGACGCAGCTTGTCGCCAACGGCGTGCTCGCGCCGGCCTCGTTCGCGCCCAACCCCGACGGCCGCGCGACCGCGTTCGACCTGCTCGTCGGAGGCGATGCGCTCGAGGCTGGCGCGGCCGGCGCGGTCCGCGTGCGTGTCGTCCACGGCGCGACCGACGCCCCGACCGTCGACGTCCGCTCGGGCGCGACGGTGCTCGTCAACGACGCCGCCTACCACGACGTGACGGGCTACCTGTCGGTCCCGCCGGCGTCCTACCGCCTCGGCGTCACGCTGGCCGACGGGACGCCCGTCACCGCCTTCACGGCGGACCTCTCGGCGGCCGGCGGCGGCGCGGTGACCGTCCTCGCGTCGGGCTTCCTCACGCGGAGCACCAACCAGAACGGGCCCGCCTTCGGCCTGCTCGCCGTCTTCCCCAACGGCACGACGGCGCTGCTGCCCGCCGCCCCGGCGACGGCGCGCCTCCAGGTGATCCACAACGCCGCGGACCCCGCTGCGGCCGTCGTCGACGTGTACGTCAACGGCGCGCGGCTGCTGGACGACTTCGCCTTCCGCACGGCGACGCCCTTCATCGACGTCCCGGCCGGCGTCGCGCTGGACATTCGGGTCGCGGCCGGCACCTCGACCGGGCCGTCGCCGTCTGTGCTGGGCATCATCACGGTCCTCGCCGCCGGAAGCCGGACGCAGCTCGTCGCGCAGGGTGTGCTTACGCCAGGGACGTTCGCGGCCAACCCCGGCGGCCGCGCGACGGCGCTCCAACTGCTCCTCGGCACGAACGCGCGCGAGACGGCGGCCGGCACGGTCGCCGTGCGCGTCGTCCACGGCGCGACCGACGCGCCGACCGTCGACGTCCGGACGGGCGGGGCCGTGCTCGTCGACGACGCGGCGTACACCGACGTCACGGGCTACCTCGACGTCGCGCCGGCCGCCTACACGCTCGACGTCACGACGGCGGCCGGCGCGCCGGTCGCATCGTTCCGGGCGGACCTGTCGGGGGCAGCCGGCGGGGCCGTGACGGTCCTGGCGTCGGGCTTCCTGACGCCGTCGGCGAACCAGAACGGGCGCGCGTTCGGCCTGCTCGCCGTCTTCCCCGACGGCACGACGGCGCTGCTGCCGAGCGCGGTCGCGGGCGAGGCCGCGCCCGAGGCCGGCGTGTTCGCGCTCGGCGCGCCGGCCCCGAATCCGCTCGCCGCGGCCGGGGCGGTGGCGTTCTCGCTCGCCGCGCCCAGCGCGGCCACACTGACGCTGCTCGACGCGCTCGGGCGGCGCGTGGCCGTGCTCGCCGAGGGCGACTTCGCGGCTGCCCGCCACGAGGTGCGGCTCGACACGCGCGGCCTCGCCGCCGGGACATACGTGGTGCGGCTCGAGACGGCCGCCGGCGTCCAGACGCGCACGCTCACGGTCGTCCGGTAGCGCCCGGCGCGCTCACCCGCGCGAAGACCGGGGGAACACAGCGCGGCCGCCTTGGCCGCGCCGGCGGCCCGCGATACCTTCCGGGCCGCCTGTTCCGCACGGCTCCCTCCGTGCCCTCCCGACTCCGGACCGATGAAGACCGACCTCCACCCCGACTACACGTTCGTCAGCGTCAAGCTGGCCGACGGGACAGAGTACATGACGCGCTCGACGATGACGGCGGACACGTACGCCGCCGAGATCGACTCGTCCAACCACCCGTTCTACACGGGCAAGAAGACGATGGTCGACACGGCCGGCCGCGTCGAGCGCTTCCGCCGCCGCTACGGCAACACGCACGCGACGCAGCTCACGGCCAACGAGGAGGCCGCGCAGGCTGAGGAGGCCGCCGCCGCCGCCGCCGAGCCGGTCGACGTGCCCGACACGGACAGCGGCGACGAGGTCGGCCAGCCCGTCCCCGGCACCGGCAAGCCGCCGGCGTCCTCGCCGGACAACCCGGCCCGCGACACCGAGAAGACGGACGGCCCGGTGCCGACGACAACCGACTAGCACCCCCGGAGCGCCGTGGTGCTCCGACCAGACTGCGAGGCGGTCCGCTCCGGCGGGCCGCCTCGCCTGCGTCCGGGCCCGACGCGGGCCCGTGTCGCCGCTACGGCCGCAGCAGCACCTTGCCGACGTTGCGCCGCCCCTCGAGGTGCCGGTGCGCCTCGGCCGCGGCGTCGAACGGGACGACCTGGTCCACGTGCGGCCGGAGGGCCCCCTGCGCGTACAGCTCCAGCAGGCGGCCCATCCACGCGCCGACGCGCTCGGGCACGTTCCACAGGTGGCCAAGGTTGACGCCCAGCACGCCGTGGTTGGTGCCCATCAGCGCGAGCGGAGACGTCCGGACCCACGGCGCGCCGGCGAGCACGCGCACCATGCCCAGCTTGCTGCCGCCCGTCGCGGCGGAGAGGCCGTAGACGACGAGCCGGCCCGACGGCGCGAGCGCGTCGAGGCTGCGCCCCCAGTGCGCGCCGCCGACGGCGTCCAGCACCAGGTCCACGCCCTCGCCGCCCGTCAGGCGGCGGACCTCGGCGACGAAGTCGCGGCCGCGGTAGTCGATGGCATGGTCGTAGCCGCGAGACCGCACGTAGTCGTGCTTGCCCGGCGAGGCCGTCCCGAAGAGCTCGACGCCGTAGACGCGCCCCAGGTCCGCGCAGGCCGTCCCGACGCCGCCGGAGGCCCCGTGGACGAGCACGCGCATCCGCCGGCCGAGGTCCTCGGCCGGCCGCACGCTGCCCATCACGACCATCATCTGGAACGCGGTGAGGTAGTTCACCGGGATCGCCGCGCCGACCTCGGCGCTCATCCCATCCGGACGCCGGAACACGCGCACCTCGGGCACGGCGACGTGCGAGGCGTAGCCGCCGAAGCGCGTCAGCGCGATCACCGCATCGCCGACGGCGAACGCCGTGCCCCCCGGCCCGACGGCCGCGACCGTCCCTGCGACCTCGTACCCGACGACGGCCGGCAGCGGCGGCGCGTCCGGGTAGAGGCCCTGCCGCGCGAGCACGTCGGCGAAGTTGACGCCGGCCGCCTCGACGGCCACGAGCACCTCGCCGCGGGCCGGCACGGGGTCCGGCGCGTCGCGGAGTTCGAGGACGTCGGGGCCGCCCGTGCGGGGAATCCAGACCTGCTGCATCGCGGTGCGGGCGGGTGAGCCGGTCAGACGCCGCCGCGGCCGGTGTAGGTTCGGCGCTCACCCACTCCGCCCCGATGCTCCTCGAGAACCAGGTCGCGATCGTCACCGGTGCCAGCCGCGGGGCCGGGGCCGCCATCGCCCGCCGCCTCGCCCGCGAGGGCGCGGCCGTCTGCGTCAACTACCTCACGAACCAGGACAAGGCCGCCGACGTCGTCCGCGAGATCGAGGACGCCGGCGGCCGCGCCTTCGCCCACCGCGCCGACGTCACGGACCCTACGGCCGTCGCGGCGATGGTCGACGCCGTCGTGGCGCGCTACGGCCGCGTGGACGTCGCGGTCTCGAACGCGCTCCCGAGCTACGCCTTCGACCCGGCCGCGCCCTACGTCAGCGTCGCCACGGTGACGATGGCGCACGTGCGGGCGCAGGTGGACGGCGCGGTCGGCGGGGCGCTGCACCTCGCGCAGGCCCTGCTGCCCGTGTTCACGGCGCAGGGCGGCGGGGCCATCGTGACCGTCGGCACCAACCTCGTCTACACCCCCGTCGTGACGTACCACGACTACACGGCCGCCAAGGCGGCGCTCGTCGGGCTCACGCGGACGCTCGCGGCCGAGCTGGGGCCGCTCGGCGTGCGCGTGAACCTCGTCGCCGGCGGGCTGCTCGAGACGACCGACGCGAGCGCGATGACCACGCCCGAGGTCTTCGCCTACGTCGCCTCGGCGACGCCGCTGCGGCGGACCGTCACGCCCGAGCAGTTCGCCGACGCCGTGCTGTTCTTCGCCTCGCCG
>JAYWIE010000063.1:0-5094 GCA_043789155.1 Rubricoccaceae bacterium
CCGGCCCGCCGCTCGCCGGGACCGGCTTCGCGGTCGAGATCGCGGGCACGGCCGGCCCGGGCCCGACCGTCGCGTACCGGACCGACATCGACGCGCTCCCGATCGAGGAGGCCTCCGGGGCCGACTACGCCTCCGAGACGCCGGGCGCGATGCACGCCTGCGGCCACGACGCGCACATGGCCATCGCGTGCGGCGTCGCGCTCGTCGCGCGCGAGCGCTCTGGCGAGATGCGCGGCACGCTTCGCATCCTGTTCCAGCCCAACGAGGAGCGCGCGCCGTCGGGCGCGCCCGTCATGATCCGCGACGGCGCGCTCGAGGGCGTCGCCGCGATCTACGCCGTCCACGTGGACCCGACGATCGCCGTCGGCCGCTTCGGCGTCAAGGCGGGGCCGTTGCAGGCGGGCTGCTCGCCGTTCACGGTCACCGTCCGCACGGGCGGCTCGGGGCACTCGGCGCGGCCGCACGAGGTCGTGGACACCGTCGCCGTGGCGACCCACGTCATGTCCGAGCTGTACACGCTCGCCGGGCGCGTGACGGACGCGCGCCGGCCGGCCGTGCTCACGCTGTGCCGCCTGCGCGCCGGCGACGCGCTCAACGTGATCCCGGACCGCGCCGAGATCGGCGGCACGCTGCGGGCGGTCGACACCGAGACGCTCGTCGCCCTTCGCGACGCCGTCGTGCGCGTCGCCGAGGGCCTCGCGGCCGTCCACGGGGCGACGGCCGAGGTCGCTTTTTCAGATCTGCTCCCGGCCGTCGTGAACACGCCGGCCGAGGCGGCGCGCATCCGGGCCGCCGTCGTGGCCGTGCTCGGCGAGGCGGCCGTGCTCGACCTGCCGCTGCCGAGCATGGGCGGCGAGGACTTCGCGTACTACCTCGAGCACGTCCCCGGCGCGCTCGTCCGCGTCGGCACGCGCGGCCGCGACGGGACGGGCTACCCGCTCCACGACGCCCGCTTCGACCTCGACGAGGCCGCGCTCCCGCTCGCGGCGCGCGTCATGGCGGAGACGTGCCTGCGGGATCTGGCTGAGAGAAATGCAGTTTGAAGTTTGGAGTTTGAAGGTGTCTACCCTCATCGTTCGGCTGGCCGGTTGTGCTCAGATTCGGGGCAACCTCACTCAACTCCAAACTTCAAACTCTAAACTTGTATTTCCTCATGCGCCGTCGAGCGAGACCTCGGCCGGGTCGTAGGTCAGCGTCGGAAACTGCGGGTCCATCTCGCGGAGCGCGTCGGCGAGGAGGCGGGCGACGACGAGGTTGCGGAACCACTTTCTCTCCGCCGGAACGACGGTCCACGGCGCGGCCGTCGTCGACGTCCGCTCGAGCGCGACCTCGAACGCACGCTGGTAGTCGTCCCAGAGCTTGCGCTCCTCGAGGTCCTCGGGGTTGAACTTCCAGTACTTGGTCGGGTCGTCGAGGCGCTTCTTCATACGCTCGAGCTGGTAGCCCTTCGAGACGTGGAGCATGACCTTGACGACGCGCGTGCCCGAGTCCGCGAGGAGCCGCTCGAAGGCCTTGATGTGCCCGTAGCGGCGCTCGACGACGTCGTGCGGAGCCCAGCCGTGGACCTTCACGATGAGGACGTCCTCGTAGTGCGAGCGGTTGAACACGACGAGGTCGCCTTTCGCCGGGGCCTGCTGGTGGATCCGCCACAGGAAGTCGTGGGCGAGCTCCGGCGGCGTCGGGGCCTTGAACGCGGCCACGCGGACGCCCTGCAGGTGCAGCGGGCCGAAGACGGCCCGGATGGTCGAGTCCTTGCCCGCGCCGTCCATGGCCTGGAGCACGACCAGCAGCGACTGCTTCTGCTCGGCGTAGAGCCGCTCCTGCAAGCCGTCGATCTCCGCGATGAGCCGCGCCGTCTCGGCCTCGGCCTCGGCGCGGTCGAGGCCCTGCGTGTCGTCCGTCGGCCGCTCGGCGAGGTGGACCGGCGCGCCGGGCACGACGCGGTACGGGTCGAGGGAAAATGCAGCTTGAAGGCCGCCGGGTGAACCCGGACCTGAGGTTGAAGAGTCCTTCTGTTTCGATGACATGGGCCTTTTGAATCGTGACATACAGCCTGACGCGACCGAACTGATCCTGTCATCCTGAACCCGCCGCCGACGGCGGCGGGTTCAGAAACTGTTTGGCGAAGCAGCGACGCCGCTACTCCGTCATCCTGAGCCTGCCGAAGACCGCGAAGCGTAGGCGCAGCCCATCTCTCCCGATCAGACGGCCGAGGGCCAGCGCGCGCAGTGGGCCTCGTGCGCGGCGGAGATTCTTCGACTGCGTTCGCCTGCGGCTCTCTTCGCTCAGGATGACGGGTGGAAGGATGGTTCGCCAAACAGCTTGTCAGGAAGACAAGCGAGTAGACACCGGCTCAGTCAAGTCGCGCCACGCTGTATCAAACCCCATCCCCCTTATCGCCCGAAGAGCCTGCCGAGGCCGGCCTGCCCGGCGCGGGCCATCAGGTCGTCCGTGATGCTGCCGTCGCCGTCGGCGTCGAGGAAGCCGGTGAGCGCGCCCATCGCGCCCGTCGGCGCGGCGTGACGGGCGACGGTCGCCTCCTGCGTGAGCGCGCCCGAGAGGTCGGCCGGGCTGGCGTTGCGGCCGCTCATGTACTTTCCGATGGCCGCCATGACGATCGGCGCGAGGATGGGCAGCAGCTTCGTCACCTGCCCCATGTTGAGGCCCGACGCCTGCGCGACGCCCTGCTCGACCTGCGGCTGCTGGCCGCCGAGGATGTGGCCGAGGATGCCGCCGCCGTCGGTCGAGCGGCCGCCCATGAGGCCGCCGAGAAGGCCGCCGAGCATGCCGCCGCCGCCGGCCCCGCCGAGCATCGAGCCGAGCGCGCCGCCGATGCCGCCGCCGGCCGCCGGGGCCTGGCCGCCGCCCTGCATCTGCGAGAGGAAGCCGCCGAGGTTGTCGAGCAGCGAGCCGTCGTGGTCCCGCTGGACGGCCCCGGCGAGCGCCTGCGCGCCGCCCGGCGCGTTTGTGTTGCGGTCGAGGCCCGTCAGCAGAGCCGGCAGCGCGGCCCCGACGGCGCGGCGCGTCGTGGCCTCGTCGGCCCCGATGGCCTGGGCGATCTGGCCCATCGGGGCCCCGTTGAGGTTCTGGGCGAGCAAGTCGAGGATTCCGGACATCGGGACGTGGGGTGAGAGACTCGCCAACGGTGCCGCCCGGCCCGGCGGTTCCCCGGCGAGGCGGACCGGGCACAGCCCGCGGAGCGCGTTCGAGACCGCGAGCGCGTCGGCCCCGCGCAGGTCGGCGGGCGTGAGGCGCGCCTCGCGGGCGCGCGGGAGCGCCCGGAGCAGGACCGCCCGGGCGACGCCGGGCAGGCCGCCCGCGGCGAGCGGCGGCGTGAGCCACTCCCCTCCCCGGCGGACCCACAGGCTCGTCCGCGAGCCCTCGACGAGCTCGCCGGCCGTGTTGATGAGGAGCGCCTCGTCGGCCCCGGCCGCGCGGGCGCGCTCGAACGGGGTTTCGTAGTGCGCGCGGCTCGTCGTCTTGTGCCGGCAGAGCGGGCCGCCGGCCTCGAGGAGCGGGTCCGGGCAGAGCCAGACCGTCCGGAACGGCGCGCCGCCGAGCGGCGACGCGCGGGCTGCGGGGCCGTCCGGCCCGAGCGTCAGGCGGAGTTTCTGGACGTGCCCGGTGCTGACGGTTTGGCCTGGCACCCCCTCACCCTGTCCCGCTCCCGTGGGGAGAGGGGACGCCGGTGGTGGGGTGTGCCTCGGCTGGTAGGCCAGACCGGGTTGAACAAGTGCGGTGGAGACGGCGTCGCGGACGGCCGCGTCGTCGTAGACGAGCCCGAACACGGCGCTCGACGCGGACAGCCGGGCGAGATGGCGGTCCAGCCACGCGACCTGCCCGTCCTCGGCGCGCATCGTCTCGAGCAGCGTCACCGGCTCGGGCGTCACGTCGGGACCCGGATCGGGGCGTCGGCGAGGGCCTCGAGCACGCGCGCCTTGAGCAGGCACTCGTCGAACTCGTCGTCCGCCCGGCTGTCCCACACGACGCCCGAGCCGACGCCGTAGCGGCCGCGCCCGCGGGCGAGCGTGACGGTCCGGATGGCGACGCTGAAGGCGGCCGTGCCGAGCCCGCCGCCCGGGGCCGGCGCGGCGTAGCCGATGGCCCCGCAGTACGCGCCGCGCGGGCCGCGCTCGAGCGCGCGCAGGATCTCGACGGCGCGGCGCTTGGGCGCGCCCGTGACCGAGCCGCACGGGAACGTCGCCGCGAGGACGTCCGCGAGGCCGACGCCGGCGCTGAGGCGGGCCCTCACGGTCGAGGTCATCTGCGTGAGCGTCGCGTAGCGCTCGGCGGCGAAGAGGGCCGGCACCTGCACCGAGCCGGGCTCGGCCACGCGCGCGAGGTCGTTGCGCAGCAGGTCGACGATCATCAGGTTCTCGGCGCGGTCCTTGTCACGCGCGACGAGCGCGTCGGCGAGGCGGTCGTCCTCCCGGGGCGTCGCGCCGCGGGGCGTCGTGCCCTTCATCGGGCGTGCCGTGATCGTCCGGCCCGCGCCGTCGGCGGCGGCGTCGATGCGGACGAACAGCTCGGGCGAGAGCGAGAGGACGGCGGCGTCCGGGAGGCTCAGCAGCGCGCCGTACGGGACGGCCTGCCCGCGCCGCAGCGCGGCGTAGAGCGCGGCCGGCGCGGCGTCGGTCGCGAACGACAGCGGGGCCGTGAGGTTGAGCTGGTAGACGTCGCCGTCGCGGATGTGGGCGTGCGCGCGCGCGACGAGGTCGCGGTAGGCCGGTCTCGAGAGCGAGAACGCGAGGTCGCGGACAGCGACGTCCTCGTCCGGCAGGACGGCCTCGGCGGCGACCTGTTCGGGCGCGTCGTAGACGCCGAACCAGACGAGCGGGACGTCCGGGTCGATGGCCGGCGCGGGGCCGAGGCCGTCGACGAGCGCGGCCCCGGCCTCGTAGGCCAGCATCCCGGCGACGTGGTGGCCCTCGGCGAGGGCCGCGTCGAGCGCGTCGAGCGCGGGGCGGACGTCGGCGAGCGCGTGCGCCTCGATCGTCCGGTGCGGGCGGGCGAAGAGCAGCGCGCCGCCCGCGCCCGAGTCGGCGTCGGTGCGGGCGGAGTCTAGCAGGACCGTGCCGGGCTCGGCGAGGCGGT
>JAYWIE010000064.1:0-5092 GCA_043789155.1 Rubricoccaceae bacterium
CGCGGCCGCGGCCGCGACCTGCGTCGTGTGGCTCAGCGCCGCGGCCGTCTGCACGCCGGGCTCGGCGACGCATCCGCCGGCGGGCCAGCGCCGCGCGACGGCGTCGTCGGGCGTCAGCGGGTGCGCGAGAAGTTGCCAGCGCGCGTCCTGCGGCAGGTGCGTCCGGACGAACTCGTCGGGCGGGACGTCGAACCACGCCGAGAGCGTCGGCGCGTCTGCGGCCCACGTCGGGTCCGAGAGCGTCCAGCGGCCGTCGGCGCGGGCGGCGACCCACATGTGGAGGCCGTCCGGCGAGACGTTCGCGACGCCCGTCGGCGGCGTCGCCCACCCGCCGACGGTGACGGCTTCGAGGCCGAGGCGCGTCGCGAGGGCGACCGCCAGCCGGGCGATGCCCTCGCAGACGCCGCGGTGCGTCGCGAGGACGGTCTCGGCGGACTGGCTCGGGCGCGGCCCTGTGAGGGCAGCGTCGTCGTAGGCGACGCGCTGAGCGGCCCACGCGAACGCGGCCCGAAGGCGCTGCGCCTCGGTCCGCGCCGTCCGCCGGAGGTGCGCCGCGAGCGCGTCGAGCGAGCGCTCGGCCGAGCCGTCGGACGCCGCGGCGCGCCGGTCGAGGTCGGCCCACGGCTGCGCGCGCAGCGGGGCCGGGCACGTCTGCGCCGACGCGGCCGAGGTGAGGGCGACGAGAACGACGGCAGCGGGGAGGCGCACGGAGTCGGGCGGCAGTTCGCGCGAGTATCGCCCGCCTGCCTTCCCGCCCCGATCAATCCGCCCCGATGGAACGCCTGTCGCGCATCTAGCGCACGACCGAGACGCGGCGCGTGGCGCGGGCCGTCTCGCCCTCGGCGACGACCGTGTAGACGCCAGCCGCGAGCGCGCGCGTGTCGAGGCGCAGCGCGAGCGCCCCGGCCGCCTGCGGGCCGTCGGCGAGCGTGGCCACGGTCCGCCCGAGCGCGTCGAGCACGCGGACCGTGACGGCCTGCGGCCGGTCCAGCCGGAGCGCGAGCTGCGTCCCGCCGCGGGCCGGGTTCGGCGCGGGCGCGCCGAGGGCGAAGGCCCCAGCGTCCGAGTCGTCGCCAGCGGCGGTCGTGAGGCGCGTGAACGTGAACGTCCCGACCGCCGCGCCGGCGACGAACGGGGCGCTGCCGAGCAGCGAGACCGGCTCGCGCGGCTGCGTGTCGATGTCGGCCGACTCGTACATCGCGCCGCTGTCCGTCCCGGCGTCGTACACGGCGAGCGGGACCGTCACAGTGGCCGGCCACGCCCCGCCGACGCGCAGGTCGAGGCCGTGGACGCCGACGAACCAGTCCGGGCTCGGCGCGAGCATCGTCACGAGCGTCACGAGCGGGTGGGCGTCCGTGACCGTGATCTCGGTCGAGACGCTCCCCGGCGACGTCGGCAGGCCGGGGCCGACGGTGCCGGCGCGTGCCGCTGCCATCGCGGCGGCCATCTCCTGCACGAGCAGGCTGTTCTGGCCGCGCTCGGCCATCGCCTCGATGCCCGGCGACGCGAGCCCGCCGGACGCCCAGAAGGCGACCGCCGCCGAGTGCGACGTCCCGACGAGCGCCGAGTAGTGCGCGCCGGTCGGGAAGCTTCCCGCCGGGAAGCCGGCCGGGTGCGTCGC
Source organism: Rubricoccaceae bacterium (assembly GCA_043789155.1). Classification (GTDB taxonomy): domain Bacteria; phylum Bacteroidota; class Rhodothermia; order Rhodothermales; family Rubricoccaceae; genus DASVSE01. The sequence goes on from JAYWIE010000064.1 coordinate 1,622, forward strand.
TGCGCTCCACGTGCTCTCGAACGTGACGCGGTACGTCGTCTGAGCCGTGGCGGACGCTGCGACGCCGAGCAGGCACGTCAGGAGGAGGGCGCGCCCCGCGGGCAGGATGTGCGACATTGGGGGCAGGGGCGTGTGTGGTCGTCCAACGTCGCGTGGAATTCGAATCTTACGTCATCCTGCGCCGGAGAGTGCCAGGGCCGTCCGTTTCGCTTCGCGCGCGGCGGCCGATGCGAAGTCGCGCCCGTGTGAAGCATACAGGATGCTGCGGCCGACGTTGACGAGGACCGGCCCGCCCGCGTTGGCCGCCATCACCTCGGCGGCACTCCCGCCCTGCGCGCCGACGCCGGGCACGAGGAACGGGACGTCCGCGTACTCGCGCCGGAGCCCGCCGAGCACGTCCGCCCGCGTCGCGCCGACGACGAACCCGACCGTTCCGGGCTGCCCGACGCCCGCCGCGACTGCCATTCGGGCGACGTGGCGGTACAGCGGCTCGCCGCCGACCGAGAGCGCCTGCACGGCAGCGGCCCCGGGGTTCGAGGTTGCGACGAGCGCGAACGCGCAGCGGCCGGCGCAGATGTCGGGGTCGTCGAGAAAGGGCGCGAGGCTGTCCGGGCCCATGTACGGCGCGACGGTCGCGGCGTCGCCGGCGAGCCCCTGAGGCGGCGCGCCGAAGAGGGCGCGGGCGTAGAGGCGGCCCGTGTTGCCGATGTCGCCGCGCTTGCCGTCGAGCACGAGCAGCCGTCCGCTCGCGCGGACGTGCGCGCAGACGTCGGCGAGGGCGCGGGCTCCGTCGGGGCCGAGGGCCTCGAAGAAGGCGAGGTTGGGCTTGAAGGCGGCCGCGACGTCGGCCGTAGCATCCGTTATTGCAGTACAAAATAACACGACTCCGACGGCGTCGTGCGGGATGCCATCCGGGAGGACGTCCGGGTCGAGCCCGACGCACAGCGCGGAGCCGGCGTCGCGCACGGCGGCGGCGAGGCGCTCGGGGAAGGGGAGAGATGGCATGGGAGTCGCCAGCGCGGGAGAAGCTTCCTGAAGGTCGCGACGGCCTGCTGCTGAACCTGTTCGCTGCGGCGTAGTTTGAGACGGAAGCGATCCCACATAACCCTCCCCGCTATGTCCGTCCTCTCCACCATGAAGGGCGTCCAGGCCCGCGACCAGCAGATGATCCGCGAGGCCGAGACGATGTTCGGCCCCGAGCCCGACTCGATGGGCTTCATCAAGAACCTCTTCTGGGGGCGCGTCCGCGAGGACCTCGTCTTCCCGTACCCCGAGGTCTCAGCGGCCGAGACGGCCAAGACCGAGGCGCTCCTCGCCGAGCTCAACCACTACCTCATCCACGAGCACCCGAGCGTCGAGATCGACCAGGAGCAGTACGTCCCCGACTGGGCCATCCGCCGGCTGTTCGACATGGGCGTGATGGGCATGACGGTCCCGGAGCAGTACGGCGGGCTCGGGCTGAGCGTGGCGAGCTACAACCGCGTGCTCGAGGCCATCGGCCGCCGCTGCGGCTCGACGGCCGTCATCGTCTCGGCGCACCAGTCGATCGGCTGCAAGGCGCTGATGCTCTTCGGCTCGGACGAGCAGAAGGCCCGCTTCCTGCCCAAAGTCGCGCGTGAGTACCTCTCGGGCTTCTGCCTCTCGGAGCCGCAGGTCGGCTCGGACGCGGCCGGCCAGCAGACGTCCTGCACCGTAGACCCCGCCACGGGCGACTACATCCTCAACGGCGAGAAGAAGTGGATCACGTCGGGCGCGCTCTCGGGCCTGCTCACTGTGATGACGAACCAGATGGTCGTCGACCCGAAGACGGGCAAGGAGAAGAAGGGCGTCACGGCGCTCATGGTCACGCCGGACATGCCGGGCGTCACGTTCTTCCAGAAGAACCGCTCCAAGACGGGCATCCGCGGCACGTGGCAGGCGCGCATCCGCTTCGAGAACGTCCGCGTCCCGAAGGAGATGCTGCTCCACACCGAGGGCCAGGGCCTCAAGGTGGCCCTGACGTGCCTCAACTACGGCCGCTGCACGCTCTCGGCCGGCGTCTCGGGCGCGGCCAAGCAGGCCGCCGAGCAGGCGACGAAGTGGGTCCAGACGCGCCACCAGTTCAACCGCCCCCTCGCGGACTTCGAGCTCGTCCAGCAGCGCGTGGCCCTCATGCACGCGACCGTCTTCGCGATGGACGCGATGCTCTACATGACCTGCGGCATGCTGGACCGCCACGACGCCGACATCATGGTCGAGACGGCGGCCTGCAAGTACTTCTGCTCCGAGGAGGGCTGGGTCGTGATCGACAACGCGATGCAGGTCATGGGCGGCGAGGGCTACGTGACCGAGAACGAGTTCGACCGCCTCTGGCGCGACAACCGCATCCACCGCATCGTCGAGGGCTCGAACGAGGTCATGCAGGCCTTCATCTTCGCCTACGGCGGCAAGCAGCTCGCCGAGCACATGCTCGGCGTGCTCAACACGGTCCAGTGGGACGACGAGCAGTCCTTCCAGGACAACGTCTCGCGCATCCTCGGCGGCACCTTCACCGCAAAGACGGTCAAGGCCGGGACGCCGCTCGCGGCCGAGATCTTCCTCGGCAAGAAGGTCCCCGCGCCCGCCCTCACGCGCGTCCACCCGAGCCTTCGCTCGTTCGCCGACCGCCTCGCGAACCACGTCCGCACGCACACGCGCGAGTTCAAGCTCGCCTCGAAGCGCATGGAGGAGGCCATCGTGACGGCGCAGGCCACGCAGGCGCGCCTCGCGGACTCCGCGACGCAGATGTTCGCGTGGTCCTGCGTGCTCTCGAAGCTCGACCAGATGATCGCCAACGGCGTCTCGGGGGCCGAGTGGGAGCACGCCAAGGCCTCGGGCCTGCACTTCATGGACCTCGCCCACGAGCGGATCACACGCAACGTCCGCGAGCTCAACCGCAACCCGGACGCCTCGATGCGCCGCGCCGCCGCGGCCGCCTACGCCTACATGGACCAGAAGCCGGACGCGGACTACTACGTCCACGAGTCGTCGCCGACGCACACCGGCAAGGGCCACGCCGTCGCCACGGCGTTCATCAAGCAGTTCCCAGAAACCGGCGAGCCCTTCGTCCCGACGACGGCCGTCTCGGGCGACGGGGCCCGCACGGATGTCCGCGCGCCGTCGCCGGCGTGAGCCGGTCCGGCAGTCACGGCGCGGCGCGTCTCGGGAGACCGGGGCGCGCCGCGCTCCGTTCGCCCCACCCGTTCAGGACGTAACTTGACCAGGTCGCTCGACCAGATCGGGCCATGAGCGCGACCGCCGGCGTCCACGACGCGAAAACGCATCTCTCGGACCTGCTCCGCCGCGTCGAGGCGGGCGAGACGGTCACGATTACACGCCGCGGCGAGCCCGTGGCCGAACTGCGTCCGCCGCCTCCTGCGGCACGTCGCCCGGTTGGCCTGCTCAAAGGCACGTGGGACATCTCGGCCGAGGACGTCGAGCGCCTGTTCGTGG
>JAYWIE010000065.1:0-5086 GCA_043789155.1 Rubricoccaceae bacterium
GACGTCGGCGACGGAGACGCCGCGCTGGAGGGCCGCGTCGCGGTCGATGTCGACGGCGACCTCGGGCCGCCGGCCGCGCGTGGACAGGCCGACGTCGGCCGTGCCGGGGACCTCGCGGATGCGGGCCAGCAGCGCCTCCGCGGCGACGCCGAGCGCCTCGCTGTCGGTCCCGCGCAGCTGGAGCTGGATCTGCTTGGCGTTGTCGAAGCCCGTCGCGACCGACACCTCGACGCCGGGGATGGCGACGGCCGCCGCGCGGACCTCCTCGGTGAGGTCGAGCTGGCTCTTCTCGCGCTGGTCCATCGGCACGAGCCGCACGTAGACGGCCCCCTCGTCTACGGAGCCGGTCTGCGAGGCGACGGTCGAGTAGGCGTAGGCGACCTCGGGGCGGTCGCGGGCCGCGGCCGCGACGCGCTCGATGCGGTCGCGCGTCTGGGCGAGACTGGACCCCGGCGGCGTCTTGACCGACATCTGGATCTCGGACGTGTCGTCCTCGCCGAAGAAGCCGCCGCCGACGGCCAGCGAGTCCGGCGCGAACTTGATCGCCGCGCCCATCACGACGACGGCCAGCAGCAGCACGGGGACCGTGACGAGCTTGCCCTTCGGGAGCCTCTTCAGCGCGACCGACGCGAGGACGGTCACGGCGAGGATGATGCCGGCCGCGAGGATGCCCGACGCGGGCAGCGCGACGGCGGCGAACAGGGACGCGACGGCCCACAGGATCACGATGGCCGGGTGGTCCAGGGCCCACCCGACGATCCGGCGGTAGCCCTCGGTCTGGCGGTCGAACCACGCGTTGAAGCGGTCGAGCGTCCGCGTCACGATGCCCTTCTTGTCCTCGGCGACGTGCGGGTCCGGCCAGTAGGCCGAGAGCATCGGGTCGAGGGAGAACGAGACGAAGAGCGACACCAGCACGGACGTCGCGATGGTGAGCGCGAACGGCTGGAACCACTGCCCGGCGATGCCCGAGATGAAGCCGATGGGCACGAACACGGCGACGATGGAGAACGTCGTCGCGGCGACCGCGAGCCCGATCTCGTCCGTGCCTTCCTGGCTGGCTCTCATGTGGTCCTTGCCCATCTCGACGTGCCGGACGATGTTCTCGCGGACGACGATGGCGTCGTCGATGATGATGCCGATCGCGAGCGTGATGCCGAGCAGGCTCATCGTGTTGAGCGTGAAGCCCGCCGCGTAGACGGCCATGAACGACGCGATCATCGAGACCGGCAGCGCCAGCCCGGTGATGACCGTCGAGCGCCACGAGTTCAGAAAGAGGAACACGACGAGGATCGTCAGGAAGAGGCCCTCGACGAGCGTCTCGACGACGTTGCTGATCGACGCCTCGACGCGCGTGCCCGAGTTGCGGACGACGTTGAGCGTCGTCCCTTCGGGGAGCGTCGCCTCGAGCGCGTCGAGCTTGGCCAGGATCTCGTCGGCGACGGTGGTCGTCGAGGCGTCCGACGACTTCACGACGTCGACGCCGACCGACTCGGTCGTGTTGTAGAGCGCGAGCGTGCGGGCCTCCTCGGCACCGTCCTCGACCGTCGCGACCTCGCCGAGGTAGACCACGCGGCCGGCGTTGCCCTGCCCGATCGGGATCTGGTTGAAGCTCTCCACGTCCTCGATGCGGCCTTCGAGGCGGATCGTCTGCTCGGACCCGGCCGCGTTGAGCCGCCCGACGGGCGCGGCGAGGTTCTGGCCCTGCACGGCCTGCACGACCTGAGCCGGCGAGATGCCGAACTGCACGAGCGCGTCCGGCCGCAGGTTGACCGTCAGTTCGCGCGCACGCGCGCCGGCGATGTCGACCCGGGCGACGCCGCCGACCGACCGGATCTCGCGGGCGACGGTGTTGTCGGCGAGCTGCGTGAGCTCGGACGGCGAGAGCGTCTCGGACGACAGCGCGACCGACAGGATCGGGATGTCGTTGGGCGAGAAGCGCCGGATGATGGGCTCCTCCATCTCCGCCGGCAGGTCCGAGCGGATCGCCGAGATCGCGTCCCGGACCTCGGTCGACGCTTCCTGCGGGTCCTTCGAGAACTCGAACTCGATCGAGAGCTGCGCGTAGCTGTCGAGCGCCGTCCCGTTGACGGTGTTGACGCCCGAGATGCCCTGCACGGCCTCCTCGATGGGCTCGAGGATCTCGCGCTCGACGCCGTCCGGCGAGCCGCCTGGATACGGCACGCCGACGATGAGGAACGGCGGCGCGACCTCGGGGAACTCGTCGGTCTCGAGCCGCAGCAGCGACAGGATGCCGAACAGGACGAGCGAGAGCATCACGACGACCGTGACGAGTGGCCGCTTGATGGCGAAGTCGGAGATGATCATGGGGCCGGGCGTGGACGGTCCGCCATGGACGAGCCGCGGCGCTCGAAGATTCGCCGCAGTGTGAACAGACGGTTCAGAATGTGACCGGCCGGTCATCTTTCGCGATTCGCCCCCGGACGGGGCTACCGGACGACCGTCACGCGGGCCTGCCGGACCGCCCCGCCGGCGCTCACGCGGACGACGTACACACCCGCCGGCAGCGCGCCCGCCGGGACGCGGGCCGCGTGCGCCCCGGCCGCCTCGTCCGCGTCGACGAGCACCGCGACCTCGCGGCCGAGCAGGTCGAACACGGACACGCGGACGGCCCCCGCCGCAGGCGTGACGTACGGGACAGCCACGGCTCCGCGCGACGGGTTCGGCCGCGGCGGCTCGACGGACAGCTCGGCCGGGGCGCTCACGACGACGCGGACCATCTTCTCGGCCACGACCGCGCCCGCAGCGTCGCGGACGACCAGGCGGATCTCACCGGGCGTGCCGACCGGGGCCGACCGCTCGGCCGCGAACGTGAGCCGCGCGACGGGCTCAGGTCCGCCGGGCTCGCCCGGAGCGTCGTCGGCCGTGGCCTGCGTGGCGTCGAAGACGAGCCACGCAGGCGCGGACGCGACCGTAACCGTGAGCGCGCCGCCGGTCTTGGCCGCGTCGCCGCCGAGGGCGAGTTCGAGCGTGTGGCCGCGCGAGGCGAACGGCAGCGCGTGGGCGGCCGTCGAGTCGGGCGACTGCGCCGAGGCCACGGACGCCGTGAGAAGGAGGGCGAAGAGCAGTCGCATCGGATCAGGGGACGGGGCAGCGGGCCGAGCCGGACGACGCCGTGCTCGTGCGCGTGAACAGCTTCCAGACGACGGTCTGGCCCGCCGTGAAACGGACCGTGAAGGCCGAGCCCGGGTAGAACGGCGTCCGCCCCGGCCGAGTCGCCACGACGCCGGGCAGACCGAACAGGTCGGGCTGCGCGCGGTCGAGCGTGGACGGTGTGATGCGGTTGTTCGCGCCGTAGGCGACGCGCCCGGCGCGGGTCATCTTGTTCTCGTACCCGAAGTAGGCGACGAAGCCCGCGCCGTCCGCGGCGACGCACTCGAGGACCGGGCGGACGTCGGTGAGGGCCGGGATCGCGCCTTCGCAGGCCGTCGCCGTCTCCGAGGCGTCGCAGCCGTCGGCCCCGGGTCCGCCGTCCGAGGTGTCCGTGCCCGTCCCGGCGTCGAGGGCGTCGTCGCCGGTGCCGCCGCAGAGGGTGTCGTCGCCGGCGAGGCCAAGGATGGCGTCGGCGGCGTCCGTCCCGACGATGACGTCGGCGGTGGCGGTGCCGACGAGGCGGCCGGCGAAGGGCGTGCCGGCGAGCGGCCCGCCGACGACGCGGCCGTCGGCGACGTAGACCGTCGCCGGGCGGCCGGCGCAGAGCGGAACGGTCGGAGCGCCGCAGCGCGGGCTCGCGGACGAGGCTGTGACCGTGCGGCCGAGCAGCGTCCATGTGACGGAGGTGCCCGTAGGGAGGCCGACGCGGAAGGAGCGCCCCGGCGCGCCGGGCTGCGTGTCGGGAAAGAACACTTCTGGCGGGATGGCTCCCTGTGCGCCGGCAAGCGCGTTACCTGGCCCGTAGCCGACGCGGACAGTTGTGGGCTCGGCGCTCCGATACGAGAAGACGGCCGTGAGCACGCCATTTCGCTCTTCAGTACAGGCCGCAGGCGCCAGCACCGCCGAGGCGACGGCCGGTGGCAGCGGCGGCGCAGTCGACGGGAACGCCGTTTCGCGGCCGTTGCGCTCGATGATCGTGAGGTAGAGCGGAACCTGTGCCGCCGTTACGCCCCGCGCGAGCAACTTGACCCGGGCCGTATCTGCGTAGGCTCGAAGCGACGCCTCGACGGCCGACGGGTAGGTCCGTGCGAGGTCGCGCAGCAGCCGGCGCGGGATGGCGTGGAGGCTGCTTCCGTTGTAGTTCTCGAGCTCTCCTACCGAATCACCTCGAACGCCACGAAAGACACCACCTTGAGTGGCCTCGCCGGCAATGAGTGAGGCACCGACATTGATTTGCTGGGGAATAGGCAGGTTTCTGTAAAACCTCCACGACCACAGCCCCTGAACGTAGATGTTGAACTCGGACGTGAGGTTGACGCCGAACCGGCCTTTCTGCGGCACGCCGAGGATGATGTCACGTAGGGGCACGTAGGCTGCCGAGTCTCCCCGGATGGCGAGCGCGTCCATGGCCGCAGCGGCGAGATGGTCGTTATAGCGCCAGTTACGAACGAGGTCGAGGAAGTAAGCTCTGGGCTCGCCGGCCGCCTCGATGGCGGCGAGCGCGACTTTTATGTCATAGCTGGCGCACCTGTACTGGTCTGTGATCCGCTTGAGCGCGGGGATGTAGGCCGGGGAGGGCTCGCGGTCGGCTCTGTTGAGCATCGTCCCGAATCCGCCGAGCGCGAGTTCGCGGCGCTCGGCCGCCGCGAGGGCCGCCGGCATCCCGATAACGTACGGGTCAGGCCCGTTTTCGGGGAGCAAGCTGCAATCCATCGTCGGGTCGACGCCGTCGATGCTGCGCCACGACGGGTCGTAGGGCTTGGCCGGAAGTTGTTCGAGCGCCTGTGCTGCTGCAGGCGGCCCACACAGGAGTGCAGCGATCAGGGCTGCACACGCAAAGCCATACGCGACGGGCAGGACGAGCCGAGCCCTGACTTCCGGACGGATTGCGCGCGACATCGGGATCGGGGGACGGAGGTGAAGAGACAGACTCACGGTTGTACCGGCATAAGGAGCGAGCGGCCAGGAGACAGCA
>JAYWIE010000066.1:0-5075 GCA_043789155.1 Rubricoccaceae bacterium
CCAGCGCCATCCACACGAACGGGTATGCGAACACGACCGCCCCGACGATCAGGGTGGCGTACGCGAGCACGGTGCGGAGGCGGGAGGGAGACATAAGGAAAATGCGGTTTAAGGTTTAACGTCTAGCGTTTTTCTCTGCATCCATTAAGCTTTAAACCTTAAACCGGAAGTTGCGTCACGACACGTCGGTCTCGACGAGGCGGCGCTGGAGGAGCACGACGGCGAAGATGATCAGGGCGAAGGCCAGCCCGAGCGTCGCGGCGTAGCCCATGTGGTTGAAGTAGAAGGCCTGGTTGTAGATGTAGAGCAGGCCCGAGAGCGTGGACCCGAGCGGCCCGCCGCCCGTGAGCACGTACGGCTCGACGAAGAGCGAGAAGCCGCCGATCGTCGACAGCACCACGACCGTCACCAGCATCGGGTTGAGCATCGGCAGCGTGATGTAGCGCCAGCGCTGCCAGCGCGTGGCTCCCTCGGCGTCGGCGGCCTCGTAGAGCTCGGGCGGCACGTTCTGGAGGCCCGCGAGGAACAGCAGCACGTAGAGCCCGACGTTCTTCCACGTCGCCACGAGCGCGATGGACGGCATGGCCCACGCGGGCGAGACGAGCCACGGGACCGCCTGCCCGCCGAGCGCCGCGATGACGCCGTTGACGTAGCCGCCGTCGAAGGCGAAGAGCTGCTGGAACAGGATGGTCACCACGACGCCCGACACGACGACGGGCAGGAAGTAGACCGTCCGGAAGAGGCCGCGGCCGCGGAGCTTGCCGTTGAGCAGCTCGGCGAAGAGCAGCGCCACGCCGATCTGGAGCGGGATGTGGAGCCCGAGGAAGACGCCCGTGTTGAGCATCGCGCGCGCGAAGAGGTCGTCGTGCGCGAGGCGCGTGAGGTTGCCCGTGCCGATCCACTCCATCGGCGTCACGACGTCCCAGCGGTGGAACACGAGCACGAGCGCGAACGCGAGCGGGTAGCCGAAGAACAGCGCGAGGTGCGCGAGGTAGGGCGCGGCGAAGGCGGCCCCGCGCCAGTCGGACTTCGCGCGGCGCGGGCGTGGCACGGCGACGGCGCGCACCGGGACGGCCGGGACGTCGGTCGCGGGCTGGAGCACCGGGACGGTCTCGGCGGCCAGGGTGTCGGGGGTCTCGGTCATCGCGCCCAGTCGGCGAGGACGCCGAGGCGGGCCGTGACGCTGCGGACGACCTCGGCCGGCGTCTCGACGCCGTACACGGCGCGCTCGTAGCCCTGCGCGACGGCGTCGAGGATCTCGGGCAGGTTCGGCACGGCGTCGACGCCGCGCGTGGCGCTGGCCTGCTCGGCGAAGCGGCGCATGGTCGGGTTGGCCGCGAAGAACGCCGCGAGCGCTGGGTCCTGGAGCAGGCCGCGGCGCAGCGGGATCTGGCGCGTCGTCTCGATGAGCAGTCGGTCGGCCTCGGGCGAGACGAGGTACTGCGCGAAGGCCCACGCCTCGCGCGGGTGCCGCGTCGTCGCGAAGAGCGCGATGTTCTTGTAGTCGCCGTAGGTCGGCGGGGGTGCGGGGCCGGCGGGCATGGCGTCCGGTACGGGGACGGGCGCGAAGTCGACGGGCACGTCGGGCGCGTTCTCCGTGAGCCAGCCGATGGTCCACGGGCCGGTGAACTCGGTCGCGATGCGCCCCTGGGCGAAGGCGTTGCCCTGGAGCGTCGAGCGCGGGTAGTCGCCGCGGGCGTAGAGCGTCTGGAAGAAGCCCATCACGCCGGCCATCGCGGTCGTGTCGATGGCGAGCTGGCCCTGGTCGTCGAAGAGCGTGCGCCCGCCGCTGGCGGCGATGTAGAGCGGGAAGACGTCGAACGTGCGCTGCCACCAGATCGGGCGGATGTCGCGCGCGCCCATCCAGCGGTCGGTCCGGCCGTCGCCGTCGGTGTCGCGCGTGACGAGGCGGGCCGCGGCGAGGTACTCGGAGTAAGTCCGCGGGACGCGGCGGACGCCCGCCTGCCGGAGCATCGCCGGGTTGAACATCATCAGGATCGGGTTCGTCTTCCAGGGCAGCTGGTAGAAGTGGCCGTCCGGCGAGCGGAAGCGCTCCGCGAGCTCGGGCGGCACGCGCGCCGTCATGAGGCTGTCGAAGCCCGGCATCTCGTCGAGCCGGACGACGCCGCGCGAGCGGACGAGGTCGTGGAGCACGCCGGGCCAGATGTTGGAGCAGACGTCGGGCGTGGTCCCGGCGACGATCGCGGCGAGGATGACCTCCTCGGACGACTGCCCGGCGGGGATCGGTTGGACCGTCACCTGGACGTCCGGGTGCGACCGGTTCCAGCGCGCGGTGAGCGTGTCCGCCAGCGCCCGCTCCTCGCCGTTCTGGGCGGACCAGTAGACGAGCCGCACGGGCCCGCCGGCCGCCTCGGCCGCGCGCTCGCCCGACAAGCAGCCCGAGAGGGCCGCAGCAGCAGCGACGACGATCAGGGGAAGAGTGCGTAGCACGCCAGTCCAATTCTGTTGATGGACGCCACAGCCCGTGTGTCATCCTGAGCGCCGGGTGAACCCGGACCTAAGGCCGTCTGCGGCCGCAGTCGAAGGATCTCGACGCCACCGTCTCACGATGTCGCTGCCGGTAGCGACGAGTTCGGGCGTCGCGTCGGGATCCTTCGCTACGCTCAGGATGACACGGAGAGGTGGACGTCAGAAGGTGATACTCAGGCCGATGGTCTGGATACGGCCGAGGCGGCCGGCGTCGCGGTAGGCGACGTCCAGCTTGGCCATGCCGTTGGGATACGGCAGCGGCTGGTGCACGCCGACGCCGAGCGAGAGGCCGCCCTCGGACTCGTCGAGGAACAGGCCCTGGAAGCCGCCGCGCAGGAAGAAGCGCTCGCGGAAGCCGTACTCCGCGCCGACGTTGAGGCTCTCGTAGTTGGACGACGGGTGCAGCGCGTCCACGGCGACGGTGAGCTGGCTCAGGGCCGAGTTGAGCGGCCGCGCGACGACGCCGAGCTTGAAGTCGAGCGGCAGGCTCCACGCGTCGAGCGCGTAGTCCGCCGGGATCTGGCCGTTGTTGCCGTCCTGGCCGGGGGCCGGGTCGACGGTCGTGCGGAGGTCGCGGCCGTCGAGGCGCAGGTCGGTGCCGAAGTTGGAGAGCTGCGCGCCGATGGTGAGCCCGCCGAAGAAGTCGGTCCGGAACTGCGTCCCGACGTCGAAGGCGACGGCCTGGGCCGACGAGTGCCAGATGCGCTCCTGGATGAGCTTGACGGTCCCGCCGAGGGCGAAGCGCTCGGTGACGGCGCGGCCGTACGTGAGCCCGAGCGCCGTGCTCGCGGCGTCGAAGGTCTCGCCGGTGCCGTCCTGCTCGAGCTCGGTCCGGACGGCCTGCGCGGGCACGCCGAGCAGCGTCACGCTGGCCCCGACGACGCCGCCGGCGAGCGGCACGGCCACGCCGACGAAGTCGTGGCGGACGTCGCCGAGCCACTCGGCGTGCGACGTCACGACCTCGCCGGTCCGCATCCCGGCGAGACCGGCGGGGTTCCAGTAGAGCGCCGTCGCGTCCGCGACGCCGGCCGTGACGGCCCCGCCGAGGGCGGCCGCGCGCGGCCCGACGCCGATCTGGAGGAACGCGCCGGCCGTCGTGCCGGAGCGCGAGACGGACTGCGCCGCCGCCGGGCCGGCCGCGAGGCCGGCGGCCAGGCCGGCCGCGAGTGCGAGGAGGAGTGGTTTCATGGGAGGTGGAGCGGCTCGCCCGGGCTGTCGCTGACGTCTACGACTCGCGTCGTCCTCTCCACACCGTCATCCCCGCGAAGGAGAGGATCCATCGGCATGACGAGCGCTCTGTCAGATCGACGATGGATTCCCGCCTTCGCGGGACTGACGCTGGGTGGGGTTGGGAGGAGTGGCATTCGGCCGCCACTGCCGACTGGCCACTGGACCCGCCGACTGGCCCGCCGGCCTACTTGATGAGCGCGAAGCGCCCGACGGACTGTCCGACGCCCGGCGCGTCGACGTGGAAGAGGTAGACGCCGTAGGCGACGTCCATGCCGTCGCGCGAGACCAGATTCCACGGCTCCTGCCCGTCGTCGACGGCCGCGTCGTGCGTGAGCGTCTGGACGAGGTCGCCGGTGACGGTGTAGATCCGGATCGTGCACTGCGGCGGCAGGTTCATGAACAGGATGCGCCGCTCGCCGCGGCCGACGAGGTACGGGTTGGCGGGCTCGAAGAGGCTCGTCGCGACGTACGGGTTGGGCACGACGTAGACCTCGGAGAGCTGGCCCGCGGCGGCCACGGCGTCGAAGGCCGGGGCGGTGAAGGCGAACTCGATGCGGTCGCCCGTGGCGAAGGGCTTGGTCGGGCGGACGGTGAGCACGGCTCCGGGCGCGGGCGCGCGCGGGGCGGTCCCGGCGTCGGGCGGGAGCAGGCGCACGGCCCAGCCGGCGCGCCACGCGCCGCCGGCCTGCGTCGGCGTGGCCCCCGGCGTAACGCCGTCGACGAGGATGAGGAGGTCGCCGGGGTCCCACTGCTGGTTGCGGAGGTCCGGGTTGTCCTCGACGAGGATCACCTCCTGCCGGCGGTTCAGCGTCGTGTTGAAGACCTCGAACGGGAGCGGGACCGCCCGCTGCCCGAACGCGAGCACGAGGCTCGTCTGCGGGAACGTACCGGCCGGGGCCCACCGGATCTCGAAATCGTACGGGAAGGGCACGTAGCGGCTCGGCGCGACGACGGGCGAGGACGTCCCCGGCCGCACGACGGGCACGTACGTGCCGCCGTCGCCGGCCGTGAACGCGACGGCGGAGTCCGCGACGACGATAGCCGCGGGCGCGTCGAGCGTGAGCGCGAAGCCGTCGGTGAGGGGCAGCTCGTTGAGGCCCGGACGGACCGTCCCGTCGTCGAGTACGGTCCCCGTCGCGGTGTCGACGAGCTGGTACGTCGGCGTGAGGCCCGTGTCGAACGGGTCCGGGTTGGCGAACTCGAGGCGGTAGCGGCCCTCCGAGCGGAGCGCGGCCGGAGCGACGATCGCGAGCTGGACCGCGCCCGTGCCGCGGACGTTGGCCGTGTAGCTCGCCACGGCCGGCGCGACGTAGCCCGCCGCCGGCGCGCGCGGCGTCACGCGCGCCGTGTTGACG
>JAYWIE010000067.1:0-5069 GCA_043789155.1 Rubricoccaceae bacterium
CGGCCGCCGCTGCGTTCGTCCCGCTCGCCGGAATGCCACCGGGTCACCTGCCGGCCGTAAACTCGCGGCGACTGGCGCGGCACGGTCCGTGCCCGCCCCCCCGCTCACACCCGTTCGTCTGATGCACCTCACCGACCGCTCCGCCCCGATCTACGTCGCCGGCCACCGCGGCCTCGTCGGCTCCGCCGTCGTCCGCGCGCTGCGGGCGGCGGGCTACGGCAACCTGATCGTCCGCACGCACGCCGAGCTCGACCTGCTCGACCGCCCGGCCGTCGACGCCTTCTTCGCGGCCGAGCGGCCCGCGTTCGTCGTGCTCGCCGCGGCCCGCGTCGGCGGCATCCTCGCCAACGCGACCTACCCGGCGGACTTCCTGGGCGACAACCTCGGCATCGCGCTCAACACCATCGAGGCCGCGCACGCGGCCGGCGTCGGGCAGCGCGGGCGGCTCGTGTTCCTCGGGTCGTCGTGCATCTACCCGCGGCTCGCGCCGCAGCCGATCCGCGAGGAGCACCTCCTCACGGGCCCGCTCGAGGCGACGAACCGGGCCTACGCGCTCGCCAAGATCGCCGGGCTCGAGCTCGCCGAGGCCTTCCACGTCCAGCACGGCGACGACTTCGTGTCGCTCATGCCGACCAACCTCTACGGCCCGGGCGACAACTTCGACCTCGCCGGCTCGCACGTCCTGCCGGCGCTGATCCGCAAGATGCACGAGGCCAAGGGGGCCGCGCCGGACGGCACCGACGCGCCCGTGACGGTCTGGGGCACGGGCACGCCGCGCCGCGAGTTTCTCCACGCGGACGACCTCGCCGACGCCGTCCGCTTCGCGCTCGAGCAGCCCGAGGGCATCCTCCGCGCCGCCGCGCCCGACGGCCTCTTCAACGTCGGCGTCGGCGAGGACGTCGAGATCGGCGCGCTGGCCCGCCTCGTCCGCGAGACCGTCGGCGGCCGCTCCGAGATCGTCCACGACCTCACCAAGCCCGACGGCACGCCGCGCAAGCTGCTCGACGTCTCGCGCATGGCCGCGCTCGGCTGGACGGCCCGGACGCCGCTGCCTGACGGCCTCGCTGCGACCTACGCCTGGTTCCTCGAGCACGTCGCCGAGCCCGCCGCGGCCTGACGCCGCGGCCTGACGCCGCGGCGTGAATGCGTGCCGCTTCAGCCGTGCCGCTTGGCGTCCCATGACGCCCAGCGCCTCTGTCCTCGCCCCCAACACTCCTGTTGTCATCCTGAACTCGTTTCAGGATCTACATGTCACTCGACACCGATTCGAAGTCGAAAATGCAGATCCTGAAACCGCTTCAGGATGACACATTTTTAGATGAGAGCAGGGCGGCCGGCGGAGTTTGAGGGCTGAACCAGACCGAAGGAGCAGTGCCGCGCCACCGTGTAGACGGCGCGATCCGGCCCGTCCTCCGCGGCGTGACGGTGCGCTAGATTGCGACCTGCGCCGTCTGTGCGCCCGTCCCCCATGCAGTCCTCGACCTACGTCTCGCGCCGGCCCGGCCCGTTCGCCGACCTCATCGCGGTCTCCGACCTCGGCGGGTTCCGGCTGAGCCCGCTCGCGCCGCTCCGCGTCCGCGACCAGTACTGGGACACCGCCGACAACGAGCTGCTCCGCTCGGGGCTGTCGCTGCGCGTGCGCGACCAGGGTGGGACGCGGACGGCCGCGCTGCGCCCGGTCGGTCCCGACGGCGACCGCGTCGCCGACGCCGCGCTCGGGCCCGAGGACGGCGCGCCGGTGCTGGTGCTGCCGCCCGGCCCGCTCGCCGACGCCGTCGCCGAGCGCATCGGGGCCGACACGCTGCGGCCGCTGCTCGCGCTGCGCCAGTACCGCACGCCGCGCATCGCGTACGACGCCGCCCGGCCCGCGCTGCTCGTCTCGCTCGACGTCGTGGTGTACGAGGTGCCTGGCGCGCAGGTCGTCTCGAACGAGGTCGAGGTCGAGGTGACGTCGCAGGGCGGGCCCGACGACGTCGCCCGGCTCGACGCCGCGCTGCAAGGGTTCGACCTGGCCGCCGTGCCGCGCTCCAAGCTCGAGCGCGGCCTGCTGCGCCTGCCGCGCACGCTCGCCGAGCCCGTGCTGCTGCTGCCCGACGAGCGGACGGCCGTCGAGCGCCTCGCCGAGCGCGGCGACCCCGCCCAGCGCCGCCGCGCGCGCGTGCTCCTGCTCGACGCCCGCGGCTACCGCGCCGACACCGTCGCCAGCCAGACCGGCCTCAGCACGACGCGCGTGCGCCACTGGAAGGAGCAGTTTCTCGAGCACCGCCTCGCCGTCTTCGAGCCCGAGCCTGCGGCCGACGGTGTCGAGGTGGCGACGGTCGAGGTGCGCCGCCTCATCGAGCCCGACGCCCCGCCGGAGCCCGCCCCGCCGGAGCCCGCCCCGCCGGAGCCCGTTGCGCCGCAGACCACCCCGCCACAGACCGCCCCGCCGCAGACCGCTGCGCTGCCGGAGCCCACCGGCGACAGCGTGAGCCCGCCCGAGACGCTCGGCGTGCTGATGGACCAGTTCGCCCCGGCCGCGACCGACACACCGTTCCTCGACGCCGACGAGGTGCCCGACCACGACGCGGACGACGACTCGGACCAGAGAGCAGATCGCGACGCAGACCTGGGGCAGGAGGACGTCCCGAGTGAACCCGGTGCGCCGCCCGCCGCTGAGGCCGTCCCGGCTGAGGCCGTCCCGGCTGAGGCCGCGCCCGGCGAGGTGGAGCAGTCCCTCGGTGCGCCGGCCCATGACCCGGACGCCCAGGACCCGCCCGAGGCCGTCGAGACGGCTGACGCCGCGCCGGCCGCCCTCCGCGCGCCCACGCTCCGCGCCGAGACGCCGCTGCTCGACGCCGCCCTCGCGACGCTCGTCTACCACGTCGCCCGGTTCGAGGCCGCCGCGGACCGCCTCGACCGTGCGCCCGGCACCGACGCCGCGCGGCGCGTGCTCCTCGCGGCCCACCGCGTCCGCCTCGCCGCCGAGGCCTTCGGCCCGACCGTCCCCGCGATGGCCGCCGGCCGGCTCGTCGCCGCCCTCCGCCCGCTCGTCGCCGCGCTCGACGACGCGCTCGACCACGACCGGGCCGCCCACGCCTCCGCCGCCCACGCCGAGGCCCGCGACCGCGCCCTCGGCCGCGCCCGGGCGCACCTGCACGGCGGCCGCCACCGCGCCTGGGGCCCGCGCGCGCGCCGCCTCCTGGACCGCCTCGGCGCGCAGCACGGCCTGCTCGTCGGCGACGACTTCCCGGCCCCGCCGGACGACCTCGTCGGTGAGCGGGGCGACGTGCCCGTCCCGTCGCGGCTCCGCCACGCGGCCGCGTCGATGCTGTGGGCACGCTACGAGGCCATCCGGGCCTTCGAGGACGAGGTCGCCGCGCCGTCCGCCGCGACCGTCTACCACCTCGCGCTCGCCGTGTCGGGCCTGCACTTCGTGCTCGGCCTCGTCGCCCTCGCCCCGTCGGCATCGGTCCGCGCCCTCGCCGCGCGCCTCGACGCGGCCGAGGCGCGCCTCGCCGCGGTCCGCGCCGCCCTCCGCACGGCCGAGATCACCGGAGCCGACGTCCCGCCCGCGCCCGCCGTCGCCGACGTCTGGGCCGACCTCGCGTCGCCCGAGTTCCGCCACGCCCTCGCCGGCGTCGCCGCGCAGATCTGAGGGACGGGGGATGCGACCGGGACGTCCCCGTTAGGGTCGCCCGCGGCGTCCTCCGGGACGCCGCGCTTGGGCCGGACACATATGCGGGAGACATGCCGCGATGCGGCGATGTGGAGCCGGTGTCAATACCTGCGGGCGCGTCTTGTTCTTCAACGAGACGCGACACGGCCGGGCGCGCACATTGGTTACTTGCGAGATGCCGGACCTTCCGGCCGCCCCCGCCCCGCTCCCGAATGACGCCTCGCGAGTTCCTTCGCAGCTTCCGACCGGACCGCACGTCTCAGGGCGTGGCTGCCGGCGCAGCTGCGGGCCCGCTCGCGGTCGAGCCCGGCGACGTCGTCGGCGTGGTGCTGATGAACCTCGGCGGGCCCGGCTGCCGCGAGGACGTCGAGCCGTTCCTCTACAACCGGCTCATGGACCCGGCCGAGGGCTCGTGGCTCGTGCCCGGCCTCGTGCGGCACCTCGCCGCGCGCGTCCTCGCCCGCCGCCGCGCCCGCCCGCTCGCCGACGCCTACGAGCAGATCGGCGGCGTGAGCCCGCTCGCGCGCCACACGGCCGAGCAGGCCCGCGCGCTCGAGCGCATCCTCAACGACCGCTTCGCCGCCGCCACCGGCGCGGCCTTCCGGACGTACGTCGCGATGCGCCACTGGCACCCGTCGAGCGAGGAGGCCGCGGCGCAGATGGCCGCGGACGGCGTCACGCGCGTCGTCCTGCTGCCGCTCCACCCGCACTCCGCGGTTGCCACGACGGGCTCGTCGGTCGCGTACTGGGACGCGCTCCGCGCAGCCGGCGAGATCCCGGACTGGCCCACGACGCGCGTCGCCGAGTACGCCGCCCACCCGACGTACGTGCAGGCGCTCGCCGAGCGCGTCGACGAGGGCCTCCAGCGCTTCCCGCTCGCCGCCCGCGCGGCCGTCCAGGTCGTGTTCTGCGCGCAGGGCGCGCACCAGCGCGACCGCGACCCGTACTGCTGCCTCGTCCACGCGACCGTCCAGCAGGTCGTCGATGCCCGCGCCGACCACGACGCGCGCCGCGACGTCCACGTCGCGTTCCTGCGCCCGCTCGTGCCCGGCCGAGCCCTCGGGCCGACGCTCGACCACACCCTCGCCGAGCTCGCCGACGACGGCCACGCGCACGTGCTCGTCGTGCCGGTCTCGTTCGTGTCGGACCGCGTCGAGACGGCCTACGACCTCGACGTCGTCGTGCGCGCGCGGGCCGCGGCGCAGGGCGTGACGCACTTCGAGGTCTCGACCGGCCTCAACGGCCACCCGCTGCTGCTCGAGACGCTCGCGTCGTGCGTCGGCGCGCAGGTGCGGCCTGCGCTCTGCGGCGACGGCAGCCCGGCCCTGTTCCCCGCCGCGCCCGCCCCGATGCCGCGCCACGACGCCGCGCTGCGGACGGTCCGCTGCGCCGACTGCGCGCACGCCGCCGA
>JAYWIE010000068.1:0-5066 GCA_043789155.1 Rubricoccaceae bacterium
GTCCCGGCGCACCTCGCCTTCCCGGCGTCGGCCGCGGGCCTCGTGGACCGGCAGACGGACGTCGTCTCGGGCCGCTTCGCCGGCGTCGTCGCGCGCGGCACCTACCTCTTCCCGATGATCGAGCAGACCCTCGCGCGGCGCGGGATGCCGGACGAGCTCAAGTACGTCGCGGTCATCGAGAGCGCCCTCGACCCGATGGCGACGAGCGCCGTCGGCGCGGCCGGCCTTTGGCAGTTCATGCCCGAGACGGGCGCGCAGTACGGCCTGGATTCGTGGAGCGTCCGCGACCCCGTCCGCTCGACCGAGGCCGCGGCGCGCTACCTCTCGGACCTCGCGCAGGTCTTCGACGGCGACTGGCAGCTCGCCATCGCAGCCTACAACTGCGGGCCCGGCCGCGTCGGGCGGCTCACGGCCGCCTACCGCCGCCGCACCGGCGACCCGGCGACGTTCTGGGACGTCCGGGCGGAGCTGCCGCGCGAGACGCGCGACTACGTCGTGCGCTTCATCGCCGCCGCGCGCTACTTCGAGGCCCACACCCGGTCCGACGTCTAGCCCGGCGTCGCGTCGCCTCTGACGGACTGTCCGAACCCCCTCTGCTCGGCCGAACATCCCGAGAGGCTGCCCTGGCGGTCCGTGTACAGAGCGTGACCAGACTGGAACACGGCTCGGCGGACGTCCGCTGCGACCCCGTCCAAACAGCGAAACCGCGGGAGCCGATGACGGAGACCGACGGTCCGTCCTCCGGCGGGCAGGCCCGCGGGCGAGCGGGTAGAGAGGCCACAGACGCGCTGCGAGCGCGGTCCGCACTCCGGCCAGCCTGCCCTGCGGGCACATGCGGGTCGCGCCGACGGTGAGGTCCAGGGGATCTGGCCGCACGGCGTCGAGACGACGGCACCGGATGCGAAACGGGCCGGCGGACGCAGCCACGCAGGGTCATGCAGGTGAGCCTGCCTGAGCGGCCGAGCCGGGGTGAGTCACCGACCTACGGTCCCGCAGAGTGCAGGACACCGGGTCGGCTCCCGACCTGCCGAGCACTCTGGCGTGGCAGGCGGCGGCGATGATCCCGCGGCGAGAGGACCCGGGAGGGCGACTGCGGCACGCCGGCCACGCCCTTGCCTCATCGCACCGTGCCGCGCAGCATGGCGCAGTTGAGGCGAGTGTGCGTATGGACGCACTCGGTCCCCTCCCCGCCCCTCGTCCGGTCCGGTCAAGGTTGGCCTTACGGATCGATCTGGCGGGAATCCGGGCCCGGTTCGCGCTCGCCGAACCTTCCAAGGGCGACAAATCGCGTGCCGACACCGCCACGGCCTGGGTGGGCAAAGAGATGAAAAGCTCACGTTTAGAAGGTTAGGATGTACGCCGGGCGATACATCTCGCAGCAGTAAACGGGTCTCGAGAGGCTCTGGCACCACGCCTGCCGCCTCCAGGCAAGGCACCGGACATTCCTGGACGGCGAGCAGGAAGCTGCTCATTATTTTTTCTTTACTTGTTCGGACCCACCACAGCCCCAAACTCTCATGTCCCCTGAACGGGGACGAAGCCCTCACCAGCCATGCGACGGATCACTTTCGCCCTCCTCCTCCCGCTCTTCCTCGCCGCGTGCGACGGAGTCGGACCCGCGAACGACACCTCCACTGCCACCACTGCGGCGGGAGCCGATGCCCGTGGAGGGCAGGACCGGATCGGCATCTGCCACCGGACCAGCAGCACCACCAACCCCTGGGTGCTGATCACCGTCGCCGCGCCGGCTGTCCGAACCCACCTTCCTGGCCACAACGACTTCCTGGCCGGCGACCCCGCGAGCCCGCTCGACGCGAACTGCGTGCCGCGCCAGATCGTGCAGCGCAACGGTGAGATCACCATCGAGCTCATCTCGGAGGCCGCCTTCCTGGACAAGTCGGAGCTGTGGCTCTTCCCCCAGAGTGCCAGCCCGGGTCCGGACCAGACGCCGCTTCAAGGCACAGATCCTGGCAGGTACATCTTCCGGAACGATGCAGCCCTCGGGGCACTCAGCAGCGCTCCCGACGCGGATGCTGGCGCGGCGTCACACACCGGCCCGATGTACGTCATCCCGGCCGGCACGATGCCCGCCAACACGCCGCTCCACTTCGGCCTCTTCGTCAAGGGCCTGTACGTGCCTCCGTTCACGAACCCGCAGGACCCCCGCACCGACGGGGCCTGGTTCTTCACAGGCGACGTGGTCAACAACTTCGACGGGGCCATCCACGCCCTGGCCACTCCGGTGAGCGACGACGCCATCGCGACGGTATACACGCTGGGCTTCGAGGACCTCTGCCTCACGCCCACTGGCCCGGCCGTCTGTGAGAACACAGTCAACTTCAAGGACGACGACTTCAACGACATCGTCTTCCGCGTGACGGTCAAGAAGGTCTGAGTCTCCTTGCCAAGCGCGCCGGGCGGCCCCGCGTCTTCGTGGCGCGGGGCCGCCTCGTTTCGTCCGGCCACCGGTGACGCGGGTCGATGGAGGGGCTCGCCCCTGGACCGCGATCAGAGGGACCGGTAGACGGACAGGGTCTCGGCGGCCGCTCGTTCCCACGAGAACTGCGCCGCTCGCGCCACCCCACACCCCACCTGGGTGCCGTCACGTCCCTCCGCGACTGCACGGTCGAGGGCGTCGGCGAGGCCGTCTGCGTCGCCGGGCTCGAAGTAGAAGGGAACGGCACCGGCGACCTCCTCGGTCGTCGGAATGCGTGACGCGACGAGGGGGCACCCGCAGGCCATCGCCTCCAGCAGCGGAATCCCGAACCCCTCGTAGAGCGACGGGTACACGAACGCGTCGGCGAGGCTGTAGAGAGCAGCCAGCGTGTCGTCGTCGACATCGTCGAGCAGCCGGGCCCGGCTCCGAATGCCCAGGCGCTCCAGGTGCGCCTCCTCGGCCGTCGTCCACGGCTCGCCGACGACGACGAGCTCAAGGTCGGCACGGTGGCTCCACCGGGCATAGGCGTCCAGCAGGGTGCCGAACGACTTGTACAGGAACCGGCCGCCGACGTAGAGGACGAAGGGGGCGTCGAGGCCGTAGGCAGCCAGCCGCCCGGTCTCGGGACTGTGCAGACGGAAGACGGCGTCGTGGCTGAGGTGGACCACGTGGAGCCGGTCAGCCGCCACGCCGAACCAGTCTACGACGTCGCGCCGCGTCGTCTCGGAGACGCACACGACCGCGTCGGCGGCGAGGATGGCACGGCGCTGGAGGCGGCGGAAGGCGTCGGCACCCGGGTCGCTCCAGACGTCCGCGTACCGGAGGTGGATCGTGTCGTGGGCCGTGACGAGGCGCGGCCCGAGCCAGACCGGCGGATCGGTGTAGTACGTCGAGTGCCAGATGGCCCGGCGCGGGAGCCCGGCGCGGGCTTGCCGCTGGGCCCACGGGGCGACCCGGCTCCACACCCGGGCGGGACGCAACAGCGGAAGCGAGACGTGCCGGATGGCCGGATGCACCGGCGGCGTCTGGACGCGCGTGAGGTCCAGCGTCCGGACGGTCACCCGCAGGTCTGGGTCGAGATGGCACGCCCTCGGGAGGATCTGGTTGAAGACGCGCGAGATCCCTCCGCGCCTCTGCGTCTCGTAGATCACGCCATCGACGACAACTTCCATCAGGGATGCAACAGGAGGGGGCCCCGTAAGCTACGTGACGTGGGGGACATCGTCTCGGCGGACAGACCGGAGGGAGCCAACGGCCGTCCCGCCCGCTGACCGGCTCTCCTGATGCCCTGAAGGCCCCCGGGACGACATCTGCGGGCCAGCCGCGCTGCGCCGCCCCCCCACCGCCGCCGCACCGGCGGCGTTCTGGGACGTCCAGGCGGAGCTGCCGCGCCAGACGCGCGACTGCGTCTGCGCTTCGTCGCCGCGGTGCGCTTCTTCGAGGCACACGCCGGGCCGACATCCAGCCTGGCACCGAGTCGGACCGCGGTGCGGGATCCGCCGTGCGGACGCCCTACCCTGGCCCTCGAGACGCGTGCCCTGTGCGAGGACCGTGTGAAAGCGCTTACTCAAAACGCGCCTGTCCGGTGCGTCAGGGTTGGTCTCGGAGCGCCGGCGCGCGGCCGGGCGGTTTCCGGCGCGCTCCGGCGGCATCTTGGCCGTCTTCCGCCCGACCACCCTCCTCTACCGTATGTACCGGATCACCCTGTTTCTGCTGCTCGCGCTTGCCGCACCCGCCGCTGCCCGTCCCGCCGTCTTCTCTCCGGACTCCGTCGCCCCGCCCGACACGGCTCAGGCCGACACCGCCTCCGCAGACACGACGACCGACAACGCCGCGCTTCTCTGGGCCGAGCGCGCCGCGACGGCCCGCCGGCAGGTCCGCGAGGACATCGCCGCGCTCACGCCCCACCTTCGCACGGCCGCCCTCGCCGAGGCCTACGGTGCCTTCACCGCCGAGCAGGTTGCCGCGACGGCCGTCGGCGTCGCCCCGCTGGCCTTCCCGGCCGCGGCAGCCCCGCTCGTCGAGGAGCAGCGCGGGATCGTCGAGACCCGCTTCGCCGCAGCCGTCGCGCGCGGCAGCAGGCTGTTGCCGATGATCGCGCAGGCGCTCGTGCGCCGCGGGCTCCCCGAGGAGCTCAAGTACGTCGCCGTCATCGAGAGCTCGCTCAACCCGCGCGCGACGAGCCCCGCCGGGGCGGCCGGCCTCTGGCAGTTCATGCCCGCCACGGCGGCGCAGTTTGGCCTGACGTCGCTGACGGTCCGCGACCCCGCGCGCTCGACCGACGCCGCGGTCCGCTTTCTCGACGGCCTCGGGCAGACGTTCCGCGGCGACTGGCAGCTTGTCTTGGCCGCGTACAACTGCGGCCCGGCGCGCGTGAGCCGCCTCGTCTCGGCGTACCGCGCCCGGACCGGCGAGACGCCGACGTTCTGGGACCTCCGGGCCTCACTGCCGCGCGAGACGCGCGACTACGTCGCCCGCTTCATCGCGGCCGCGCAGCACTTCGAGGGATGAGGTACGCCTGAAAACAACCCGCCCGGCGATTTCTCACCGGGCGGGCTGGCAAGCAGGGAGTCCCCGCAAAGAGTCACCGCGCCGAGGCGCGGTGCTGCCAGGCTCACGCGACGCACCG
>JAYWIE010000069.1:0-5056 GCA_043789155.1 Rubricoccaceae bacterium
CGTGCTGCTCTTCGACGAGCCGCTCTCGAACCTCGACGTCGCCCTCCGCGAGCAGACGCGCGCCGAGATCCAGGCCATCCAGCGCGACCTCGGCACGACGGCCCTCTACGTTACGCACGACCAGCAGGAGGCGCTCGCGCTCTCGGACCGCGTCGTGCTGATGCGGCAGGGCCGCGTCGTGGCCGAGGGCCCGCCGGAGGCGCTCTACGCCGCCCCGCCGACGGCCTACACCGCGCGCTTTCTCGGCGGCGCGAACGTCGTCCGCGACCGCGCCCTCGCCGAGCGCCTCGCGGGCGAGCCCCCGCCGCCCGGGAGCGTCCTCGCCGTCCGCCCCGAGGCGCTCGTCCCGCTCCTCTCCGGCGACGCCGCCGGCGTCCCGGCCCGAACGGTCGCGCGCCAGTTTCTCGGCGTCACCGCCGAGTGGACCGTCGAGGTGGACGCTGCCGACGGCCCGCTCCGGCTCCGTCTCTGGACCGATCCCGCCGCGCCGATGCCCACCGCGCTCGGCCTCCGCACCGACCATCCACTCTGGGTCTCGGACGACCTCTAACCCGCTCCCATGAACGCTCGCCCCATCCTCTTCGGCACGCCCGGCCCGCCCCGCACGCTCGACGCCGGCCTGCTCGTGCTCCGCGTGGGCCTGTTCGCCATGCTCGCGCTCGGCCACGGCCTCGGCAAGCTGCCCGTCGCGCAGGGCTTCATCGACAACACGGCCGGCTTGGGCTTTCCGCTCCCGGCGCTGTTCGCGTGGGCGGCGGCGCTCTCCGAGTTCGCCGGCGGCCTGCTGCTCGCGCTCGGCCTGATGACGCGCCCGGCGGCGGCGTTCGTCGCGTTCACGATGCTCGTTGCCTTTGCGCTCCAGC
This sequence comes from Rubricoccaceae bacterium, assembly GCA_043789155.1. Taxonomy (GTDB): domain Bacteria; phylum Bacteroidota; class Rhodothermia; order Rhodothermales; family Rubricoccaceae; genus DASVSE01. The sequence continues at coordinate 864 of JAYWIE010000069.1, forward strand.
ACGGCTTTGCGCTCACGGGCGAGGGCAGCGGCGAGCTGGCGTTCCTGTACCTCGTCGGGGCCGTCGCGCTGCTGCTGACGGGCCCTGGCCGCTTCTCGGTCGACGCGCAGCTCGCGCGCCCGGCCGTACGGTACTAAAAAGCCCGCCGGCCTTACGGGGCCGGCGGGCACGTCGTCGGGGAGCGTCAGCGGCGGCGTCCGCTCTCCGTCGTTTGCCCCGCCAACGCGAGGTTGCCGGGCTTGGTGCCGGGCGCGTGGCAGCTTCGGAATCTCTTAACCGAGCGAGTCCGGCACGGCCGGCCGAGCCGTCGCCGGGGGGGCCGTCGGCGGGCGCGCGTCCGCCGGGCGCGTGGACGTCCACCGGATCCGGTCGCCGGGGACGAGCCCGAGGCGGCGCGAGTAGCCCGCCGGTACCTCGACGACGAACCGCGCCGGCCCGGCCGACGGCAGCGTCGCGAACGAGTACGGCACGGCGTCCGCGGCGATGTTGAGCAGCGTCGAGTCGGGCCCGTAGAACTGGATGTCGAGCGACTTCGGCGTGCTCGCCATGTAGAAGTTCTGCGCCTCGGCGCGGTCGAAGACGAACAGCATGCCGGTGTCGGCCGGGATGGTCGCGCGCTCCATCAGGCCGCGCTCGCGCGTCGAGTCGGTGTCGGCGATCTCGATGTCGATCGTCTTGAGCGTGCGGCCGTCGCGGACGAAGTCCAGGCGGCCGTCGATGCGGAACGGAAGCGACGCCGGCGCGGCGGCGGCGGGCGTCTCGCTGCGGCAGCCGGCGAGGAGGGTGAGGGCGAGGACGAGCGGGCGCAGGTCGGCGACGTGGTTCACGGGTTCCGGGTACGAACGGTGGGAGGGCGCGGGACGGACGTGTGTCCTCGTACCCTGAACCGGGTACCCCGTACCGGATTTTACCCCACGAGCTTCAGCGCGACGGCGTCCGAGACGGTCGCGCCCTCGGGCGTGAGGCACACGCGCTCGGGCGTGACGGTCACGAGGCCGGCTGCGGCGAGCGCGGCCAGCTCCGTACGCTTGTCCGTGAGCAGGTCGAGGCCGTAGTCGCGCTCGAGCACGTCGAAGACCAGGCCATCGGTGAGGCGGCGCAGGCCGAGCATGACGATCTCGTCGGCGAGGGCGTCCGGCCCGAGGGTCTCGCGCGTCTCGACGGGTAGCTCGCCGGCCTCGAGCAGGCCCTGCCAACGCCCGACGGCCGGCACGTTGCCCCAGCGCGCGGCCCGGCTGCGCGTCTCGCGCAGGAACGAGTGCGCGCTCGGGCCCAGCCCGACGACGTCGCGGTGCGTCCAGTAGCCGTCGTTGTGGCGGCTGCGCTGGCCCGGCCGCGCGAACGAGGACACCTCGTAGTGCTCGAACCCGCGCTCGGTCAGGTACCGATGGGTAAAGAGGTAGCGCTCGGTGAGGGCGTCGTCGCCCTCGGGGATCACGAGCCCGTCGCGGACGCGGCGCGCGAGCGGCGTCCGCTCCTCGACCGTGAGCGTGTACGCCGAGACGTGCGGCGCGCCGAGCCGCAGCGCGCGCTCGAGGTTCGCGGCCCAGACCTCGGCCGGCTGCTCGGGCAGGCCGAAGATGAGGTCGACCGAGAACCGATCGAACGTCGCGGCGGCGTTCTCGACGGCCGACGCCGCGTCGTCCGCGCTGTGGGCGCGGTTCATCCACGCGAGGTCGTCGGGGTAGAAGGACTGCACGCCGACCGAGACGCGGTCCACGCCGAGCGCCCGCAGCCCGCGCAGGTAGGCGAGCCCGTCGGCCCCGGCGACGTCCTCGGGGTTGACCTCGACCGTCGTCTCGCACAGGCCCGCCGTGTCGAAGTGGCGGTGCGCGGCGTCCAGCACGGCCGCCATGTCGCCGAGCGCGAGCAGGCTCGGCGTCCCGCCGCCGACGTAAAGCGTCTCGAGCGGCAGCGGCCGCCCGCCCCGGCGCACGGCGCGCCCGACGGCCTCGGCCTCGATGCCGAGCGCGCGGACGTAGCGCCCCTGCGCCGCCTTCGCGGGGCCGCGGCCGGTCGTCGTGAAGGCGTAGTCGCAGTAGACGCAGCGCTGCGAGCAGAACGGGACGTGGACGTAGAGCGAGGCCAGCGGGGCGGGGGAGGGCGGGCCGGCAAGTTGGGCGCGGAGGGCCCGGCGGACCGCGAAATCCTGCCGGCCAACCCGTGCCCCGGACCGTGCGCAGAAGGCAGGTCTCGCGCCGTGCAACTTTTGACTTTCCGTCGGGTGCAAACCGTCCTTTTTCACCCGACTCCTCCTCCTATGGGCGGCCAGTTCTTCAACATCTTCATCATCCTAGCCGTGATCGCGCTCGTCGCGTCACTGCTCGGATTCCGCGGCCTCGCCGGCATGTCGGCGAGCTTTGCCCGCCTGGCGCTCATCGCGGCGGTGATCCTGTTCGTGCTCGCCTTCGTGTTGTAGCCGGACCGGCGCTGGTGCCGCGGCGTCCGGATCTTCGGGTCCGGACGCCGCTTTTTTGGACGGGCTCGGTGCGGGCCGCGCAGCCTGCGTGGTCGGCGTTAAGACGCCCCAGCGGAGCGTCTCTACGGGTCGATATTGCGGGACCACGTTTCCGGACGGCCTGCCATGCGCGCCCTCGTTCTCCACGGATCTCCCGACGCGCCCGACGCCCGCGTCGAGACGCTCGGCGACGACGCCCTCCCGACCGGCGGCGTCCTGATCGCGGTCACGCACTCTAGCCTGAACTACAAGGACGGGCTCGCGGTGACGGGCGCGGGGCGGATCGTGCGCGGCCCGTTCCCGTTCGTGCCCGGGATCGACGCTGCGGGAACCGTTATTGCATCTGAATCAAACGACTGGGTGCCCGGCGACGCCGTCGTGCTGACGGGCTGGGGCACGGGCGAGACGCAGTGGGGCGGCTTCGCCGACGCGGCCGTCGCCGCGCCGGAGCACCTCGTCCGCCTGCCGGCGGGGTGGACGCCCGCGCGCGCGATGGCCTTCGGCACGGCGGGCCTGACGGCCGCGCTGAGCCTGCTCGCCGTGCGCCACGGCAGCCTCGCTGGGCCCGCCGCCTGCGGGCGGTGCGTCGTTACGGGCGCGTCGGGCGGGGTGGGGCAGGTGGCCGTCGGGTTGTTCGCGTGGGCCGGCTTCGACGTCACGGCCGTCACCGGCACGCCGGCCGCCGGCGACGGCCTGCGCGCGCTCGGAGCCGCGCGCGTCGTCGGGCGCGACGCGCTGGCCGACGGCCCGCCGCTGGCGCGGGGGCAGTGGGACGCCGCCGTGGACACGGTCGGCGGCGCGGCGCTCGCCCGCATCCTCGCCACGACAGACCGCCACGGCGTCGTCGCGGCCTGCGGCAACGCGGCCTCCGCGGACCTCGCCACGACCGTCTTCCCGTTCATCCTGCGCGGCGTCACGCTCGCCGGCATCGACTCCAACACGGCCACGCCCGAGTCTCGCGCGGCCGCGTGGGCGCTTCTCGCCGAGGCCGACGCGGCCGGTGCCTTCGAAGGGCTCGCGACGACCACGATCCCGCTCGGCGACGTCCCGGCGTGGGCCGCGCGCATCGTCCGCGGCGAGACCGTCGGCCGCGTCGTCGTGGACACACGGGCATGACGGGCGGAACGGTCTCGCCGTGGCAGCGCCCGCTCGCGGACGTCTCGGCCGACGTCGCCATCGTCGGCGCGGGCGTTATCGGGGCCGCGACGGCGTACGCTCTGCGCGCGCTGCGGCCGGATCTGCGCGTCGTCCTGCTCGACGCCGGGCGCGTCGCCGGCGGCGCGTCGGGCCGCAACGCGGGCTTCCTGCTGCTCGGCACGCACGCCGACTACGCCTCGGCCGTCGACGCCTACGGCCGCGAGACGGCGCGCCGGATCTGGGCCTTCACGTCCGAGAGCCTCGCGCTCGCGCTCGCCCTGCCCGGCGCGGGCGCGACCCGGACGGGCAGCGTGCTCGCCGCCGGCTCGCCCGAGGAAGCCGCCCGCCTCACCCGCTCGCGCGACCTGCTCGCCGACGACGGCGTCGCCTCCGACTGGCAGACCGCAGACCGGCTCGGCACGCGCGGCTTCGCCGGGACGCTCCACATCCCGGAGGGCGGGGCCGTAGACCCGGTCCGCCTCGTCCGCGCGCTCGCCGCCGGCGCGGACGTCCGCGAGCACACGCCCGTCGAGCGCCTCGACGCGCGGGGCGGGCGCGTCCGCCTGACGCTCGCCGGCGGCGGGGCGGTCGTGGCCGA
>JAYWIE010000070.1:0-5012 GCA_043789155.1 Rubricoccaceae bacterium
CTCCAGCGGTCCGTCGCCGCGCATCTCGACCGTCCCGAGAAAGGCCCGGACAGGGCTCGCGGTCGCGCCGGCCAGCCCGGCCGCGCCGCGCGCGAAGCGCTCCTGCGAGAAGAACCGCTGCCCGGCAACGTCGCCGACGGCTGTGTGGGCCATGTAGAGCTGCGTCGCGGCCCAGCCCGAGCCGCGCGCGGGCGTCGCCGCCGGCGGCGCGAGCGCCGAGCGGAAGACCGTGAACTGGACGCCGAAGCGGCGGCCCGTGCCGTCGGTCGCGCGGAGGTTGCCGGTGACGTACCACCACTCGGTCTTGAAGCCGTCGTGCGGGCCGTGGTCCGCGGGGAACGCGAACGCCCGGACGCGGTCGGCGCGGTCGTAGCCCGTCGTGTCGCCCGAGAGCGCGTCGGCGACCGAGACGGACGCCGCGACGGGCGTATCGCCGCAGCCGGCGACAAGCAGGGCGACGAGCGGGAGAGCGAGGCGGAGCATCGGGGGACGAGCAGTCGGGCCTGTCAGACCGGGACACGGTGGCGTCCGTTCCGCCTACAGCGCCTCGACGGGCAGGCCGGGACGGGTCGCGGCGACGCTCGCGAAGTGGCGGTCGAACGTCGCTAGCCGGTCGGAACCCGGCGAGCACGCGCGGTGGAAGGCGTCCGCGAGGTCCATCCCCGCGTCCGCGTCGTCGAGGGCCGCCAGAAGGGCGGCCTCGTGCTCGACGCTCACGGTCGGCAGGTCGATCAGCAGACGAAGGCGTGCGACGACTTCTCGCTGAGCCATTTTCCCGGACGTGCGGAGCACCCACGCCAGTTCGAGCAAGACCGTGGTCGGGATGAAACAGGACTTCGACAGGACGAGCGCCTCGGCGCGAGCCGTCTGGTCCGGGTCGTCTTCGAGCACGAGCCGGACGAGCACGTTGGTGTCGAGCGCTGTCACGGCCCGTCGGGATAGACGTCGTGGTAGTCGATCCCCTCGATACCGAGCCGCTCAACCGGGATCGGCGGTCCTGAGTACGTTACCCCGGCGCGGAGTCGCTCCAGAGCAGCACGGACCGCATCGCGGTCTACAGGTTCGGGATCTGCCGGCCGGACGACGACCTGCCCGCCGTCCTCGACGAAGTCGAGCTTCTGGCCGGGTGCCCAGCCGCGCCGCCGGCGGAGGTCCGAGGGGATGACGATCTGGCCTTTGGTCGAGAGCGTGGGCATGGCACCGGGGGTAAGACGGGCGTAAGATACGGCCGGCGGCCGAGCCGTGTTACGACTCCCGGAGCGCCTCGGCGGGGTCGGCGCGGCCCATCTGCCACGCGGGGTAGAGCCCGGCGAGCACGGCCGCGAGGACCGCGAGCCCGACCGCCTGCCCGAGGATCGCCGGCGAGACCTCGAAGGCGAGCGTCCACCCGAACGAGCGCACGTTGACGACGAACACGAGCACGGCCGCGAGCACGAGCCCGAGCGGGACCGCGAGCACGCCCGCCCAGAGGCCCATCAGGGCCGTCTGGATGAGGACCGTCTTGCGCAGCTCGGCCGGCGTCAGGCCCTGCGCGCGGAGCATCGCGAGCTCGCGCTTGCGCTCGAGCTGGAGCGCCATCAGCGCCGAGAGCACGCCCACGAACGCGACGCCGATCGCGAGCAGCCGCAGCACGTACGTCACCAGGAACGTCCGGTCGAAGACGGCGAGGCTCGTCTCGCGCAGATCGCGGTTGGAGCGGACCTGCACCTGCTGCCGGCCCTCGGCCGCGGCGCGGGCGGCCGAGACGAGCGCCTCGGGCGTCGTGCCCGGCGCGGCCATGAGCGCGACGCCCGAGCGGCCGGGGTCGCGGTAGTAGTGCAGGAACGTCCGCTCGTCCATCAGCACCACGCCGAGGTCGTTGCCGTAGTCGTAGTAGACGCCCGAGACGGCGAAGCGGCGCGGGCCCGAGTCCGTCGGCAGCGTCAGCGTGTCGCCGTCCTGGACGCCGAAGCGGAAGCCGAAGGGCTCGGACACCGACACGGACCCGCGCAGGGCCTGCCGCGCGGCCGTGGCCGGGTCGCCCTCTTTGAAGCGGTAGACGCCCGTCCGGACCGTGTCGACGCGGCCGACGACGAGGTCTACGGGGCCGCGCTCGGTCTCCAGCGTGCGGACCCGGATGCCGTCGGCGCGGGCGACGCCGGGCAGGGCCACGAGGTCGGCGAAGAGGGAGTCCGTGAGGATGCCGCCGCCGCGGCGGAAGACGGCCGCCGGCGGCGAGACGTAGACGTCGGACTGCAGGACGCTGCCGAGCCAGTCGACGACGGTCGTCCGGAACGAGGCCACCATCGTAGAGACGCCGACCGTGGCGGACACGGCGACCGTGAGTGCGGCCACGGCGACGGCCGTGCGCGAGAGGGACGCCGTGATGCCGCGCGCGGCCATGCGGCCCGTCGGGCCGAAGAGGGCCCCGGCGACGGGCCGCGCGAGGGCCGCGTAGCCGCGCGTGAGCCACGGGACGGTCACGGCGAAGCCGCCGAGGATCGCGAGCAGGGCCAGGTAGGCGAGCGCGATGCCGCCCGAGCCGGCCTCGACCGGAACCAGGAGCAGCCCGCCGCCCCCAGCCATCGTGGCCGCGCCCCACGCGGCGAGGCGGCCGGCGTTGCGCGCGAGGCCGTCCTCCTCGGTCGAGCGCCTGAGCGCCGACGCCGGCGTGATGCTGGCCGCCTCCCAGCCCGGCTTCAGCGCGCCGAGCAGCGTCGCCCCGATGCCGAGCGCCGCGCCGCGCAGCAGCGACCACGCCGAGAGGTCGAGCTCGCGCACGCGGACGACGAAGTAGAGGTCCGTGATCGTCTGCGTGACGAGCCGCACGAGCACGCTGCCCAGCCCGACGCCGAGCGCGATCCCGAGGGCCGTCCCGACGACGCCGACGGCCAGCGCCTCGACCATCACGAGCCGGAAGACCTCGCCGCGGGTCACGCCCAGCGCGCGGAACGTGCCGAGCACGCGCCGCCGCTGCACCACGGCGAACGTGACGGTGTTGTAGATCAGGAACAGGCCGACGACGAGCGCGAGCAGGCTGAGGGCGGTGAGGTTGAGGCGGAACGCGGCCGTCATGGTCTTGAGCGTCTCGGCCTGCCCCGTCGCCGGGCGCACCTCGACGCCCGGCGGCAGCACGCCGCGCACGCGCGCGAGCATCGCGGCTCCGTCCGCGCCGTCGGGCACCAGGAGGTCGATGCGGGAGAGCGTGCCTGCGGCACTCGGGATTTGGGATATGGGATTCGGGATGTGGGACGAATCCGATACCTGCGCATCCCAGCGCGCGTCCTCGCGCGCGGTCCCGCCTCCCGCATCCCGTCCCGCCCACTCCTGCGCCGTCGCGACGTCCACGATGACGAGGTTGGACAAAGCGGAGGCGCTGCGGCCGTCGGCGGGGTCCAGCAGGCCGACGATGCGGGCGACCACGGGGCGGCCGTCGAGGCGCAGCCCGAGCGTATCGCCGAGGGCGACGCCGAGCGCGTCGGCGGTGCCGCGGCTGAGGACGGCCGCGCCGGGGACGGTCAGGAAGACGGCCGGATCGACGCCGCCCGCGCCGCCGCCGCCCGCGCCGCCGCCGCTGCCCGGGCCGGGCGCGACGAACGGGCGGAAAGCCGACTCGGCGAGCAGGTCCACGCCCAGAATGCCGACGACGCGCGCGCCGGGTGAACCCGGACCTGAATCGCGGCTCACGCGCGCCGTCGCCTCGACGACCGGCGCGACCTGCGCCACGCCCGCCTCGCGGACGAGCCGTGCCGGCAGACCGCCCGGGACGCCGCCCGGCCCGCCGACGACCTGGTGCGTCGCCCGGCCCGTCAGCGCCTCGCCCGAGAGCTCGAACGCCCGCAGCGCGCTCGCGTTGGCGAGGTCTACGGCGACCCCGACGGCCACGCCGACGGCCACGCCGAGGATCGACAGCGCCGTGAGCCACGGGTGGCGCAGGAGGTAGCGGAGGCTGCTGAGGAAGAGCAAGGCGGGAGGAAGGAGGGAGGAGGAAGGAGGGAAAGGCGTCTGTGTCAGACTGCCTCGGCTCGAAGCGGGGGCTGGCCCTCCTCCCTCCTCCCTCCTTCCCCTCCGTCCACGATCCGCCCGTCGGCGAGCGTGAACACGACGTCGGCGCGGCCGAGCGTCGTCGCGTCGTGGGTGACCATCAGGAGCGTCTTGCCGCGCGCGCGCGTGAGCTGCTCGAGCAGGTCCAGGACGCGGACGCCCGTCTCGGCGTCGAGGTCGCCCGTGGGCTCGTCGGCGAGGACGAGGGCCGGGTCGTGAGCGAGCGCGCGCGCGATGGCCACGCGCTGCTGCTCGCCGCCCGAGAGGCGGTCCGGGAAGGCGTCGCCGCGGTCCGCGAGGCCGACGGCGTCGAGCAGGTCGGCCGCACGGCGGGCCGCCTCGGCGGGCGGCGTCCGGTCGAGGTCCAGCAGCACGCGCACGTTCTCGGCGACCGTCAGCGTCGGGACGAGGTTGTAGAACTGGAACACGAAGCCGACGTGGCGGCGGCGGAAGAGCGTCCGGTCGCGCTCCGAGAGGCCCGCGAGGTCGACGCCGTCGACGCGGACGACGCCGCCGTCGGGGCGGTCGATGCCCGAGACGAGGTTGAGGACGGTGCTCTTGCCCGCGCCCGAGCGCCCGACGAGCGCGCCGATCTGGCCGCGCGCGAGCGCCATGTCGGCCCCGTCGAGGACGGTCCGCGTCGCGTCGCCCTCGCGGTAGCCTTTGCGGACGTCGCGGAGGTCGAGGACGAGGTCGGAAGGGTCGGGCACGGGGCGAGCGGGTCGGGCGGGCCGCGTGGCACGTCGCCGGCCGTGTCAGGTTTTCGGGCGGCGCTGAAAGTTTGACGCCGGCGGCGCGCGGCGGCGGGCCGGGCCCTAGGTTTGGCGGGCGAGAGCCCGGCCTTTCACGTTACCGAATCGTAAAGTCCCCGGCGCGGGGCGTCCTCACGGCCGCCGCCGCGTTGCACATGTCTCCCATTCGCCTCCACGCGATGCTCGAAGTCACGTTCATCCTCGTCGTCGTCGTCGTGACGGCCCTCGCGTTCGACT
>JAYWIE010000071.1:0-5007 GCA_043789155.1 Rubricoccaceae bacterium
CGCGTGCGCGGGAATGACGGCAGGTGGAGGAGGATTCATAGTCAGCCTCTCAGAGCGCGGGTAGCTGCGCGTAGAGCGCCTGCGGGAGCCGCTCCTTCATTCGGTCGCTGAGCGCGACGCCGCCGCCGAGGACGAGGCGGACGGCGACGAGCAGGTTCGGGGCGGCGTCCTGCTTCATGAGGTAGCCGCGCCCCCCGGCCCTCATCACCTGCTCGGCGTAGAGCGTCTCGTCGTACGCGGTCACGACGAGCACGCGGAGCCGCGGCCACAGGCGGTGGAGTTGCCCGGTGAGCTGGATCCCGTTCATCCGGGCTCCCGGGTCCAGGAGCGCGATGTCGACGATGGCGATGTCGGCCTCGATCTCGTTGAGGTCTAGGATGGCGGCCTCGGCCGAGCCCGCCGAGCCGACCACGCAGAGATCGTCGACACCGTCGAAGAGAGCGACGTAGGCCTCCCGGACGGCGGGGTGGTCCTCGACGAGGTAGACGCGGTAGGCCATGCGGGAAGTGGAAGTCCGGGGTGCCCCAGAACGGGACTGAGCCGGAGGCCGTGCTGAGGATTCCCCCGAGCCGCGCTACAGCGGCAGGGCGATGGTGACGCGGGTGCCGCCCCCGGGCGACGACACGACGGTGAGACGCCCGCCGAGCGGGCCGAGGCGCTGCCGCAGGCTCACGAGCCCGAAGCCGCCCGCACCGTCGTCGGTGCGCCCGGTGCCCTCCGGGTCGGGGAAGCCGGCCCCGTCGTCCTCGACGCGGACGGTGAGCAGGTCCTGGCCCTCGTCCACGGCGACGCGCGCCTCGCCGACGCCGGCGTGCTTGACGACGTTGAAGAGCAGCTCGCGGACGAGCTGGAACACGAGCACGCGGCGCTCCTCGGAGAGCGGCGGGCCGTCGCCGGTCGCCGTCACGGCGACGCGCAGGCCGTGCGTGTCCGCCATCTGCGTCGCGAGCCACCGCAGGGCGGCCGTGAGGCTCTCGCCCTGGAGCACCGGCGGCGAGAGCTCGACCGTGAGCGAGCGCGTGGCCTGGAGCGCCTCGCCGACGAGCGCGCCGATCTCACCGGCGATGTCGGGGATGCGATCGGGCGCGGTGCGGGGCAGCAGGTGGAGCTTGATCTGGATGCCGAAGAGCAGCTGCTGCACGTGGTCGTGGAGGACCACGGCGATGCGGTGCCGCTCGCGCTGCTCGGCGAGCGTAAGCGCGCCGGCGAGCGCGCGCGCCTGCTCGGTCCGCTCGGCGAGCGCGGCCGTCCGCTCGGTCACGCGCGCGTCGAGCGTCTCGTTGAGCGCTCGCAGGTCGGCCTCGGCGCGCTTGCGCTCGGTGACGTCGCTGGCGAAGCCGGCGTAGAAGAGGCGGCCGTCGCGGAGCGACTCGGGCCCCGCGGCCGAGAAGACCCACGTCCGGACGTCGCCGCGGCGCGTGCGGACCTCCATCTCGAACGGCTCGATGGCCCCCCCGCCGGCGAAGCCGTCGCTGAGGAGCCGGGCGATGCCCGGGGCCGTCTCGGGGCCGTGCGCGAGCGCGAGCCACGCGTCGAGCGTCGGGAGGTCGGCGCGGGTGTAGCCTGTGATCGCGATGAGCGCGTCGGAGACGGCGAGGATCTCGCCGTCGTCGGCGTAGAGCATCACGGGCACCGTCGCCGCCTCGACGGCCGTGCGGAAGCGCGCCTCGGAGTCGATCAGCGCCTGCTCGTCGGCCCGGCGGTGCGTGTTGTCGCGGAGGATCTTGGCGTAGCCCTTGAGCGCGTCCGCGCCGTCGCGGAGCACGTTCATCGTGCCCGAGGCCCAGAAGCGCTCGCCGTCCTTGCGCACGTGCCACCGGTCGTCCGGGGCCTGCCCGTGGTCTCGGGCGGCGGCCATCTCGACCTCGGGTACGCCGGCCGCCTGGTCCTCGGCCGTGTAGATCATTCGGACCATCTCCCCGACGGCCTCGGCCTCGGTCCAGCCGAAGATCCGCGCCGCCCCGGAGCTCCACGTCTGGATGCGCCCGGCGGGGTCGGTCCCAACGAAGGCGTACTCCTGCGCGTTCGCGACGAGCAGCGAGAGGCGCTCCTCGCTCTCGTGGATGGCCGCCTCGGCGCGGGCACGCTCGGTGGCAGCCCACGTCCGTTCGGCGACCTCCTCGATGAGCGCCACCTCGTCCGGCGTCCACGCTCGCGGCGCGGCCTGGTGGACGCCGAAGATGACGGCGAGCCGGCCGTCCCTGACGAGCGGCACGCCGACGGCGGCACCGACCGTACCGGCGGCGTAGGGCGCACGCTCGGCGTCGCTCAGCCGTGCGTCGGCGGCCACGTCGGCGAGGACGAGCGTCCGGCCGGCGCGCAGCTCGCCCATCGCCGCCGGGCCGAAGTCGTCGATGGCGTAGCGGCCGGCGAAGCTCGCCACGGCGTCCGTGTAGTCGTGCTCGATGACGGCGTGGACGCCGTCGGGCTCGACCTCGGCGTAGTAGGCGCGGCTTGCGCCGAGGTGCACTCCGAGCAGGCGCGAGGCCTCGGCGTGGACGGCGGCCGGGTCGGCGAGCAGGCGGAGCGCGTCGGCGAGCGTAGAGCGGAAGGCGGCCCGGAGAGCCTCGTCCGCGAGCACCTGTTCGGCCCGCTTGCGGTCGGTGGTGTCGGTGAAGAGGACGGCCACGCGGGCCTCGTCGGGCGCGCCGATGCGGAAGGCGTAGAGGCTGAGCCACCGGCCGAGCACGGGCACCTCCTCCTCGACCCGTACGGGCTCGCCCGTGCGCGCCACGCGGCCGTACACGCCGAACCACTTCGCGTCGAGGTCCGGCATGAGCGCGCTCGCCGTGAGGCCCACCGCGTCGCGGAGGCCGCTTTGCTTTTCGAAGGCCAGGTTCACCTCCTCGAAGCGGTAGTCCACGGGCTGCCCGTCGGCGTCGAAGAGCACCTCGATGACGCAGTACCCCTCGTCCATGGACTCGAAGAGCGCCCGGTAGCGGGCCTCGGACCCGCGCAGGGCCGCCGCGGCGCGCGTGCGCTCGCTCACGTCGACGAACGTCAGCACGACGCCCTCGATGCGGTCGTCGACGGTCCGGTAGGGCCGGATGCGGACGAGGTACGTCTCGCCGTCGTGCGTCGTCACCTCGCGCTCGACCGGCTGGAGACTCGTGAGCACGCGCGCCGCGTCCGCCGTCAGGTCGATGTCGTGGAGGCGGTGCGTGATATGGAGCAGCGATCGCCCGCGGTCGGCGGCCGTCATCTCGAACAGCGTCGCCACGCGCGGCGTGAAGCGCCGCACGAGCAGGTCGCGGTCCACGAAGAGCGTCCCGATTTCGGTCGACGCCATGAGGTGCTCGAGGTCCGAGTGGACACGCGTCACCTCGTCGATGCGGGCCTTGAGCTCGCCGTTGACGGTCTCGAGCTCCTCGTTGACGGACTGGAGCTCCTCGCGGCCGGTCTCGAGCTCCTCGGTCGCGGAGCGGTACTCCTCGTTCATGGACTGGAGCTCCTCGTTGGACGCGCGCAGCTCCTCCATCGACGTCTCGTGCTCCTCGGCGGTCGCCTGGAGGCGCTCGCGGCTGCGGCTCAGCTCGGCCTCGAGGCTCGCCACGAGCGGCTGGACCTCGCTCGGCGCGGCCTCGCCCGGCGCGGCCTCGCCCGCCGCGGCCTCGCCCGGCGCGCGGGCGGCCGCCCCGTCCTCGGTCTCCGCAAACAGCACGAGCGCGAGCGCGTCCGCGCCGTCCTCGCGCTGGACCGGCCGCACGAGGACCAGCACCGTCACGCTCTCGCCGCCGACGCGGACCCGGACGGGGCTGCCGACGGTCGGCTTGCCCTGCTGGAACGCGCGGTGGAGCGCGAGCCGCAGCTCGAGCTGCAGCTCCGGCAGGACGGCCCGGACGATGTTGTCCGTCGGGGGCCCGCCGGGGACGTGCAGGAAGCGCCCGCCGGTCTCGGAGAGGTGGACGATGTCGTGGCGCTCGTTGACGACCGCGCTCGGCGGGGCGTAGGCCTCGAGCAGGTGCTGGTGCAGGTCCGCCGCGAGCGCGCCGACCTGCGGCGGGGCGCTGGCCGGCGCGGGCGCGTGCCGCCGGGCGGGCTCCACGCGGCCCGGCATCAACGGCAGCGCGCCCGCGCCGCGGCCCGCCGCCGCGGATCGCTGGAAGAGGCGGTGCGCGCCGCTGAGCGGCCGGAACAGGCTCGCCGCCGTCTCGGCGGACTCCGACGCGCCGAGGAACAGGTAGCCGTCCGCGCGGAGGGCGTAGTGGAACATCTCGAACGCCCGCGCCTGGACGTCGCGCTGGAGGTAGATCAGCAGGTTGCGGCACACCACGAGGTCCAGTCGCGAGAACGGCGGGTCCTTGATGAGGCTGTGCGAGGCGAAGACGATCTGCTTGCGGAGGTCCTTGCGGACGCAGTAGTGGCCGGGCTCGGGCGTGAAGAACCGCCCGAGGCGCTCGTCGCTCACGTCGGCGACGATGGCCTCGGAGTAGCGGCCCTCGCGAGCGCGGGCGAGCGCGGCCTCGTCGATGTCGGAGGCGAAGACGAGGCACTCGGGCGGGCGCTCGAGCGTCGCGGCGTGCTCGGCGAGCAGGATCGCGAGGCCGTAGGCCTCCTCGCCCGTCGCGCAGCCCACGCTCCACACGCGGACCGTGTCGCCGGGCCCCTTGCCGTCGAACAGGCGCGGGATGACGTCCGTCTCGAGCGCCCGGAAGGCGTCGGGGTCGCGGAAGAAGGTGGTGACCGAGATGAGCAGGTCCTGCAAGAGCGCCGCGGCCTCGTCGGGCCGCTCGCGGACGATCTCGGCGTAGGCGGCCAGCGTCGGCGCGCCGTGGACGTGCATCCGGCGCGCGATGCGCCGCAGGACCGTCGCCCGCTTGTAGTGGGCGAAGTCGTGGCCGGTCTGGACGCGCAGGCTGGTCAGGACCGAGACGAGCGCCTCGGCGTCGGACTCGGGGAGGGGCTCGTCGGGCAGGGGCTGCGCCGTCCCGGCGGCGTAGGCCGCGACACGCGCGGCGAGGCCCTCGGCCGGCAGCACGTCGTCGACGAGGCCGGTCTCGATGGCGC
>JAYWIE010000072.1:0-5004 GCA_043789155.1 Rubricoccaceae bacterium
GTTCGCCCGTCGGTCCACCACCTCGAGCCGGCCGAGCTGGCCAGGCTCCTGAAGACGATCCGGCAGGACCACGACGTCCGCGCCGCCTCGGGCAAGCTGTGGTCGCCGCGCCAGGTCCTCTGGGTCGCGGACGCCGTCGAGCTCGCGGTCTACACGGGCCTGCGCCGAAGCGAGCTCGTCCGGCTGCGGTGGCGCGACGTCGCGCTCACCGGCTCCACGCCCGTGCTCCACGTCCGCAACACGGCGCGCGGCCAGACCAAGAGCGGCAACGAGCGCCCTGTTCCCCTCGTGCCGGCGGCGGCCGAGCTGCTGCGCCGCCTCGACGACGCGCGGACGAACGAGGACCAGGACGCGCCCGTGCTCCTCTCGCCCGACACGAGGAAAGGGCCGATCCCGATCCTCGGTGCGACGCTGGCGAAGCAGTTCAAGGTCTACGCGAAAGCGGCCGGCCTCGACCCGTCGCTGACGCCGCACGCGCTTCGGAAGACCTGCGGCGTCTGGCTCCTCAACGCCGGCGTGGACATGGCCGTCGTGCAACGCATCCTCGGGCACTCGTCGATCCAGACGACGGAGACCGTCTACACGCAGGTCTGGGACCGGACGATCCACGAGCAGGTGGCGCGGGCGTTCGCGCCGGTCTCACCGCCGGCAACGGCGGTGGGCACCGACGCGAACGGCAGAGCCGACGGCTAAAGCGTGAGCCCGTCTGCCGTCGGCGCGATCGGGGCGTCCGACTCCGGCGAGTAGCTGGCCGGGTACGGGCCGGGTTCGTCGTGGGCGGAGGTCCCCTCCGCCAAGCCCTCCTCGCGCTGCGCCTTCAGGTCCATCCCGAGCCACATCACGGCCTCCTGGATCTTCGTGACGGCCAGCGAGCGCTCGCGGCTCTGCCGGCCGGACGCCGGCGACTTGACCTGCTGGAGCACGCGGTCGAGCTGCTGCCGCAGCGACCGCGTCTCGGCCGTCGCGTCCATGCCGAGCGTCGGCAAGACGACATCGGCGGGCTCGTAGCGCGTGTTGACCACCGCCTGGCGCGGCTGCAGGAAATGGCGGACGGCCTGGACGGCCACGACCCACTTCTCGCGCGTGCCGTAGCCGTCCGGCGGCGCGTCGGGCAGCTCCGTCCACGGCGGGATCGGGCGGCCGTCGAACGTCTTCCAGTCCGCGGCCTCGCTGTACGCCTCGTAGGCGATCCGGCCGACGTCGGCGTCCTCGATCCGGGGCAGGTCCGTTACGCTGCGCCCCGCCGGCACGACGCGGCCGTAGAAGCCGAGCGCGACCGCGCGAAACACGCCGTCCTTCGCCTGCTGGATCACAGGCAGCTCGTTGTACGGCACGAGGCACGGATGCGTCTTCGCCTCGGCGTCTTTGGTCTCGCCGTGCGTCCAGCCGTGCTGCGCCTTGAACCGGCACCACTCCTCATGCTGGTTCGCGGGGCTCAGGAACGGGTTGTCCCAGGCGAAGTGCACGCCCGAGATGGCAGACATGCGCGTCTCCTCGTCGAGCTCGTGCCACGCCGGGCTGACCGGCTCGCCGCCGGCCTGCTGCAGCACGGCGTTGGCCTCATGGCAGATGCGAGCGGCGAGCTCAGAGGCACCGCCGTCGCCGGTAATCAGAACGTCCATCAGGGAGCGGCCGTGCCGCGGGTTGGGGAGCCCGATGCTAAGCCTCTCGGCCTACACATGGCCTACAAAATCGGTCGCCTGCCTTCCGTCGATCTCCGCCGGGCCAAAGAGAAGCGGCCCCCAGATCGCTCCGGAGGCCGCTTCTCTGTTCACCCTCGTCGAGCGGGCAACATACGCCCTACTTCTTCTTGAACGAGAGCGTCAGCGGGACGCCGACGAAGCCGAACGCCTTGCGGAGCTGGTTCTCCATGTAGCGCCGGTAGCTCTCGCCGATGCCCTCGGGGTGGTTGCAGAAGAAGGCGAAGACCGGCGGGGCCTCGCGGACTTGGTTCGAGTACTTGATCTTGACGTACGTGCCGCGGTAGGTCGGCGGGTGCTGCGCGCCGACGGCCTTCTCGACGGCCTCGTTGAGCTCGGGCGTCGGGACGCGCTTCTCGCGCTCGGCGTAGACCTGCAAGGCCAGGTCCAGCACGTTCGGGGCGCGCTGGCCCGTCAGCGCCGAGACGAACACGACCGGCACGTAGTCCATCATGCCGAGCTTGTCGCGCATCGTCCGCTCCCAGTCGCGGGCGGTGTTGGTCTCCTTCTCGACGGTGTCCCACTTGTTGACCGCGATCACCAGGCCCTTCTTCATGGACTCGGCCTCGCGGAGGACCTTGGCGTCCTGTGTCTCGAGCCCGCGCTCGGCGTCGATGAGCAGCACGGCGACGTCGCAGGACTGGATCGCGCGCTGCGTGCGCAGGAGCGCGTAGAACTCGATGTTCTCCTGGATGCGCGCCTTCTTGCGGAGGCCGGCCGTGTCCACGAGCACGACCGAGCGCCCGTTGTGGTCGAGGCGCGCGTCGATCGAGTCGCGCGTCGTGCCGGGCACCTCGGTCACGATCGAGCGCGTGACGCCGAGCAGCCGGTTCGTGAGGCTGGACTTGCCGACGTTCGGGCGGCCGATGAACGCGATCCGCGGCGCGCCGTCGTCGGGCGTCATCTCGGTCGGCGGGAGCGCCCCGACCACGGCGTCGAGGAAGTCCCCGGTGCCCGTGCCCGAGATCGACGAGAGCGGGAAGACGTGCTCGAAGCCGAGCCCGTAGAACTCGGCCGCGTCGAGCGCTCGGGCCGCGTTGTCGGCCTTGTTGGCGACGACGAACACGGGCTGCTCGGCGCGCCGCAGCAGGGCGGCCACCTCCTCGTCGACGGTCGTGATGCCGGTCGTGGTGTCGACGACGAACAGGATGACGTCGGCCTCCTCGACCGTGAGCAGCACCTGCTCGCGGATGGCGGCCTCGAAGCGCTCGGCCGAGCGCGGCACGAGGCCGCCCGTGTCCACGAGGTCGAACGTGCGCCCGTTCCACTCGACGTCGCCGTAGAGGCGGTCCCGCGTCACGCCGGACTCGTCGTGGACGATCGAGTCGCGGGACTCCGTGAGGCGGTTGAAGAGCGTGCTCTTGCCCACGTTGGGCCGGCCGACGATGGCGACGAGTGCCATTTCTGTGCTGGAAGTAGAGCCCGGAAGCTACCGGCCGCGCGCGCGCGGAGCCTCCCCGAGCCCTTCGCCCGGCGCGGGCGCGTCACGGCGGCCCACGCGCGGGCCGCCGTGGGCGTGCTCACCCGGTGACGTCCGCCGCGGCGAGATCCACCTCGACCGTCTTCGCGTCGGTCTGCGCGTCCCGCATCTCGTAGAACGTCACCGCGCCCGTGCGGACGTCGTACATCGCCCCGACGAGCCCGACCGTGCGGGCCTCGACGAGGTCGCGCAGGATCGGCGACTGCTCCATCAGGCTCTCCATCGCGAGCACGACGTTGGCCTCGGCGACGGCGTCGACGAAGCCCGCGTCGGCCGACGGCTTGCCGCCCTTGGCCGGCTTGCGCGACGCAGAGACGGTGGTGACCGCCGGCTGGATCTTGTCCAGGATGCCCGTGAGCGAGCCCATCTCGACGCCGTCGCACGCGCCCTTGACGGCCCCGCAGCCGGTGTGGCCGAGGATGACGATGAGCCGCGAGCCGGCCGCGGCGCAGGCGAACTCGAGCGAGCCCACGATGTCCGGCCCCATCACGTTGCCGGCGACGCGCGCCGAGAAGGCGTGGCCGATCGTGAGGTCGAAGACGGTCTCGACGGGCACGCGGCTGTCGATGCAGCTCACGACGGCCGCGAACGGCGACTGCCCCTCGCGCGTGATCTTGAGCGCCTCGTGGACGTCGTGGCCGGCGGAGGCCCCGTTGACGAAGCGCTCGTTGCCGTCCTTCAGGATTTGCAGGACGACGTTGGGCGTCAGCATCGCCGAGCCGAGCGTGAGCCACGGCGACGTGCGGGAAATCAGGTCTGGCATCAGAGGCGGAGTCAGAGGGTGGGAGCGGCCACGGCACCGTCGCCGCGGAACGAGGTCGCGATCTTGCGCTCGAGGGCCATCTTGCGGACGACCGGCGGCACGGCCGAGCGGCCGCTCGGGCTGCCGAGGATCTGGAAGTCTACCCCACGCGAGGCCGCGTTGAGGTCGTACTCCTCCAGCATCTCGACGACGTCGAGGTCCACGTGCAGCGCCTGCCGCGCGTCGACCACGACGGCCCCGCCGTCGGGGATGGCCTCGAGCGCGTGCTGGAGCGGGGCCTTGTTGAAGAACGAGACGTTCTCGGAGAGCACGAGCCGCACCGGCGCGCCCGCGCCGTCGTCTGCGACGGAGTACGGCGCGAGCCACTGCTGGTACAGCACCGTCACCGTCGAGACGGCGAGGCCGAGGCCGATGCCGACGAGCAGGTCCACGAAGACGATGCCGGCGACGGTGACGGCGAAGGGCAGGAAGTAGGCTACGCCGCGGCGGTATGCGTCCACGGCGACGGCCGGCTTGGCCAGCTTGTACCCGACGAGCAGCAGCACGGCCGCGAGCGCGGCCAGCGGGATCTGGTTGAGCAGCACCGGGAACGCGAGCACGCTCACGAGCAGCAGCAGCCCGTGGTACACGGCCGACATGTGGGTCCGCGCGCCGGACTGCACGTTGGCCGACGTCCGCACGATGACCTGCGTCACGGGCAGCCCGCCGACGAGGCCCGAGACGACGTTGCCGAGCCCCTGCGCGACGAGCTCGCGGTTGGTCGGCGTGACGCGCCGGTACGGGTCCAGCTTGTCGCCGGCCTCGACCGAGAGCAGCGTCTCGAGGCTCGCCACGACGGCCAGCGTCGCCGCGACGACCCACACCTCGCGGCGCGCGACCGCCGAGACGTCGGGAAAGGAGAACAGGCCGCCGATCTCGGCGAGGCTCGTCGCGACCGGGATCGACACCATCTGGTCCGGCCGGAAGGCCCAGCCCGTGCCCGCGGCGAGCGCCGCGACGGCGATGCCCAGCAGGACGGCCACAAGCGGGCCGGGCACGGACGCGAGCGCGCGGACGCGCTT